>NZ_AZSV01000011.1:0-74598 GCF_000582595.1 Pseudomonas sp. BAY1663 | reverse complement strand
GGTTCGGCCGGCACCTCGGCGGCGGGTTCGCTGGTAGCCGGCTCGACCGGCTCGGTGACGGCCTGCGGCGCGTCGACGGCCGCTTCATCCGCGAGCGGCAGCGGCGCCTCTTCGGCCGGCTCCGAGTCTTCGGCACGGTCGAGCATGTGAATCTGCGTGGTGCCGTCGGCGCTTTCCACCTCGATGCGCTCCAGGGCGGTCACGGCGGGGGCCGATTCCTCGCGCGCCGCACGCTCCTGCCACCAGTAGAAGGCGGCGCCGGCCAGCACCAGCAGCAAGGCGAAGCCGAAGAAGCGCATGACGTTGCGCGACAGGCGCCCGGGCTCCTCGATACGGCCCAGGCTGGTGACGCTGCTACCCGAGGCGTCGGTGCCGGTGTGCTGGTCGAACTCCTGGACCAGCCGGTTCTGGTCCAGCCCCAGCAACTTGGCATAGGCCCGCACATAGCCGCGGGCGAAGGTATGCCCGGGCAACTGGCTGAAATCCCCGGCCTCGATACGAGCCAGGGCGCGCTCGGTGAGGTTCAGCTGCTGGGCCACCGCAGACAGGGTCAAGCCCTTGCCTTCGCGAGCGCTGCGCAGCGTCTCGCCGGGATTGCTGCCCATCGCCACCGGTGCAGCGGATTCTGGATGCGGCGCGGTCATCGTTGCTCCGAGAGAAATTGCTTGTACTCATCCGTGCCAGGATACAGCCGCCTCAGCTGGAGCCCGAGGCTGGCAGCGGTATCGCGCTCCTGATGGATGTTGGCCAGGCGAATGCCGAGCAGCAGGCTACGCGCATTCTGCTCGGCCAACTGGCTGAAGCTGTTGTAATAACGCTTGGCCGGAACGTACTGCTTGTCCTCGTAGGCCATCATCGCCAGTTCCAGCAGCGCCATGGGCTGGCGGCTGTCCAGGCGCAGCGAGCGCGTGAAATAGCGCTCGGCGTCGTCGCGGCGCCCCAGCTTCAGCGCCGTCAGGCCGAGATTCTGGAAGACCCGGGCGCGCTCGGGGTAGAGGTTGTCTTCGGTCGCCTGGGTGAAGCGTTCCATGGCTTCTGAATAGCGCTGCTGCTCGTACAGGAAGCTGCCGTAGTTGTTGAGGATACGGGCGTCGCGACGATTGGAGAGCGCCTCGCGGTAGTGCTTGTCCGCCAGGTCGTTCTCCATCTCGGTCTGGAACACCAGCGCCAGCGCGGCATGCGCATCGGCACTGCGCGGGTCGATTTCCAGCGCCTTGCGCAGCGGTGTCTTGGCGCGCGAAGCGGCGCCCTGCTGCAGATAGCCGATGCCCAGCTGGATATAGGCATCGCGGGCCTGCTGCCGGCCCTCCTCGGTCTTCAGCGGATCGACAGTTCCAGAAGACACACAACCGGCCATCAGGCCGGTCAGTAGAAGCAGCAGCGCAGTGCGCAAAATCATCGGCATCCCCCTCAGGATCGGTTCGAGGCAATATGCGCCGCACCTGGGTCGCTCTGCAGCTCACGCACAGCGATGTATCTCTCGCTTCGACGCGTGCGGTCCATGACCTGGCCGACGAGCTGACCACAGGCCGCG
Source organism: Pseudomonas sp. BAY1663 (assembly GCF_000582595.1). Taxonomy (NCBI): domain Bacteria; kingdom Pseudomonadati; phylum Pseudomonadota; class Gammaproteobacteria; order Pseudomonadales; family Pseudomonadaceae; genus Pseudomonas; species Pseudomonas sp. BAY1663. The sequence continues at coordinate 73,064 of NZ_AZSV01000011.1, read as the reverse complement.
TCGATGTCTTCGCCGCGGGTGGTACGCACCGTCACATTGTGCCCGCCTTTGTGCAGGATGTCCTGAAAACGGCGGATGGCATTGTTGCTCGGCCGCTCATATCCGGAATGGGGGAAGGGGTTGAACGGAATCAGGTTGATCTTGCAGGGAATCTCCGCCAGCAGCGCCATCATCTGCTCGGCATGCTCGGGCTGGTCGTTGACGCCCTTGAGCAAGGTGTATTCGATGGTCAGCACGCGCTTCTCGCCCAGTTGCGAGATGTAGCGCTGACAGGCGGCAAGCAGCATGGCCAGCGGGTATTTCTTGTTGATCGGCACCAGCTGGTCGCGCAGCTCGTCGTTCGGCGCGTGCAGCGACAGCGCCAGGGAGACGTCGATGACCTTGGCCAGCTCGTCGATCATCGGCACCACGCCGGAGGTCGACAGGGTCACCTTGCGCTTGGAAATGCCGTAGCCGAGGTCGTCCATCATGATCTGCATGGCGGCGACGACGTTGTCGAAATTGAGCAGCGGCTCGCCCATGCCCATCATCACCACGTTGGTGATGGCACGATCGATCTTGGCCGGGACGCTGCCAAAGGATTTATTGGCAATCCACACCTGGCCGATCACTTCGGCGGCGGTGAGGTTGCTGTTGAAGCCTTGCTTGCCGGTGGAGCAGAAGCTGCAGTCCAGGGCACAGCCGGCCTGCGAGGACACACACAGCGTACCGCGCCCGCCTGCGGGATGTACACCGTCTCCACGCAACTGCCCGAGGCGACGCGAACCACCCATTTGCGGGTGCCGTCGCTGGAAATGTCCTCACTGACGATTTCCGGGCCGCGAATCTCGGCGCAGGCCTTGAGCTTTTCGCGCAGGGCCTTGCCGAGATTGCTCATGGCGTCGAAGTCGTCGACGCCGAAGTGGTGAATCCACTTCATCACCTGACCGGCACGAAAACGCTTCTCCCCGATGGACTCGAAGAAGCTTTCCAGTTGCGGCTGGGTCAGGCCCAGCAGATTGACTTTACCGGTCGTGGCGATCATTGGATTCACCTTCGCTCACTCAGCGAATGCGTGCGCACACTTCGGTGGCAGCGAAGAAGTAGGCGATTTCGCGCGCGGCCGAGGCTTCGGAGTCGGAGCCGTGCACGGCGTTTTCGTCGATGGAGACGGCGAAATCGGCGCGGATGGTGCCGGCAGCGGCTTCCTTCGGGTTGGTGGCGCCCATCAGCTCGCGGTTCTTGGCGATGGCGTTCTCACCTTCCAGGACCTGAACGATGACCGGGCCGGAGGTCATGAACGCAACCAGGTCCTTGAAGAAGCCGCGCTCGCTGTGCTCGGCGTAGAAGCCGGCAGCTTCGCGCTCGGACAGCTGGACCATCTTGGAAGCGACGACGCGCAGGCCGGCCTTCTCGAAACGGGTGGTGATTTCACCGATCACGTTCTTGGCGACGGCGTCGGGCTTGATGATGGAGAAGGTGCGTTGCAGGGCCATGTAGGACTCCAAAACTGAGGGGTTAAAGCGAACGAGTAAACCCGCGGATTATACGCGGGTCGGGGAGGAAAATATAAGGGCGGCGGCAAGCATAGCAGGGTGGAAAACTCGCAAAGCGATTTTCCACGTGGAGGTACATGAATATGCCTCGTGCCGACGTGACGCCAGGTTCGCGTGGATGGCTTCGGCCATCCACCCTATCCGAAGCCTGAAGCCCGGGGGCTGCCTTTCAGGCTTCTTCGATCCAGGCCGCCTGGATCGCTTCGAGCACCTTCTCGCCGCCGCGCTGGGGATCGTCGGAGAAGTCCGGCAATTCCAGCACCCAGCGGTGCAGTTCGACGAAGTTCACATAGCGCGGATCGACGTCGGTCTTGCGTTCGGCCAGCTCGATGGCGATGTCCTGCACGTCCGTCCATTTGAGAGTCATGACTATTCCCTCGCCTCAATGCCCTTCGGAAACCTGGTTGATGGTGTACTTCGGAATCTCCACCACGAGGTCCGTATCGGCCACCACCGCCTGACAGGACAACCGCGAATGCGGCTCCAGCCCCCAGGCCTTGTCGAGCATGTCGTCCTCCAGTTCGTCGGACGCCTCGAGCGAGTCGAACCCCTCGCGCACCACCACGTGGCAGGTGGTGCAGGCGCAGGACTTCTCGCAGGCATGCTCGATGTCGATGCCATTGCGCAGCGCGGCGTCCAGCACCGTCTCGCCGGTTTGCGCCTCGATGACGGCGCCTTCGGGGCAATGGTCGGCGTTGGGCAGGAAAATGATCTGCGGCATCTGGGTCAATCCTCGATATCGTTTAGCCGCCGCCCGGCCAGCGCGGCCTTGACGGTGGAATCCAGCCGACGCGCAGCGAAGGCATCGGTGATCTGGCTCAGGCGCTTGATCTGGCGCTCGACGGCGATGACGTCCTGGCTGTCGAGCAGCCCGCGCAATTCGCTCATCTGCACTTCGATGGCCTCGCGCTCTTCGACGCTGAGCAGCCGCTCGCCATCGGCCGCCAGCGCCGCCTCGACGGCCTCCAGCAGACGCTGGGCGTCGACCAGCTGTTCACGCAGGGCGCGCGCCTGGCGATCCTCGTCCGCCTTGCGGAAGGAATCCTCGAGCATCCGCGCGATCTCGCCATCGGTCAGGCCGTAGGACGGCTTGACCTGGATGCTCGCCTCTACGCCAGAAGCCAGCTCACGCGCCGAGACGCTGAGCAGGCCATCGGCATCGACCTGGAAGGTCACGCGGATCTTCGCCGCGCCGGCGACCATCGACGGGATGCCGCGCAGCTCGAAGCGCGCCAGCGAACGGCAGTCGGCGATCAGCTCGCGCTCACCCTGCAGCACGTGGATCATCATGGCCGACTGGCCATCCTTGTAGGTGGTGAAATCCTGCGCCCGGGCAACCGGAATGGTGGTGTTGCGCGGAATGATCTTTTCCATCAGGCCGCCCATGGTTTCCAGCCCCAGGGACAGCGGAATCACGTCGAGCAGCAGCAACTCTTCACCGCCCCGGTTGTTGCCGGCCAGGGTCTCGGCCTGGATCGCCGCGCCGATCGCCACCACCTCGTCGGGATCGATATCGGTCAGCGGCTCGCGACCGAACAGCCCGGCGACAGCCGAACGCACACTCGGCACGCGGGTCGAGCCGCCGACCATGACCACCGCGGTCACTTCTTCCAGCTCGATGCCGGAATCGCGCACCGCACGGCGGCAGGCCTTCAGGCTGCGGGCGATCATCGGCTCGATCAGCGCATCGAAGGTCTCGCGGTCCAGCATGCCACGCCAGCCGGCGTAGGCGACCTCCACTTCAGCGACATCGCTCAGGCGCTCCTTGGCCTCGCAGGCGATCTTCAGCAGCGCGCGCTGGGCACCCGGATCGAGATTCCCGGAAACGCCGGCCTGGCCGAGAATCCAGCCGGCCACGGCATGATCGAAGTCATCGCCGCCCAGGGCGGTATCGCCGCCGGTGGCCAGTACCTCGAAGACGCCCTTGGTCAGGCGCAGGATCGAAATATCGAAGGTGCCGCCACCCAGGTCGTAGATGGCGACCACGCCCTCGGCCTGGCGATCCAGCCCGTAGGCAACCGCCGCGGCCGTCGGCTCGTTGAGCAGGCGCAACACGCTGAGGCCGGCGAGCCGCGCGGCATCCTTGGTCGCCTGGCGCTGCGCATCGTCGAAATACGCCGGCACCGTGATCACCGCGCCGACCAGCTCGCCCCCCAGCGTGGCTTCGGCACGCTGGCGCAGCGCCGTGAGGATATCGGCGGAAACCTGCACCGGACTCTTCGGCCCCTGCACCGTCTCGATGTAGGGCATCTGCGATTCGCTTTCGCTGCTGAAGCGGTACGGCAGTTGCTCGCCCAGCTGCTTGACGTCGGCCAGCCCGCGCCCCATCAGGCGCTTGACCGAAACGATGGTGTTGAGCGGGTCCATGGCCGCCGCCTGCTTGGCGGTCCGACCGACCTCGACCCGGTCGGCGTGATAGCGCACCGCCGACGGCAGGATCACGCGCCCTTCGCCATCGGCCAGCGGCGCGGTGACACCACTGCGCAGCGCAGCGACGAGGGAATTGGTGGTACCCAGGTCTATCCCGACGGCCAGGCGACGCTGATGCGGCTGTGGGCTTTGTCCTGGCTCGGCAATCTGAAGTAAGGCCATGTCTGTCTGATATCGGGCGCAGCGCCGGGCGCTACGCAGGGGTTAATCGTCGAGGCGCTCTTCGAGTTGGCGCACTTCCTGGGATAGCTTGTCGAGAAACTGCATGCGGCGCACCAGGCGCTCGGCCTCGGCGCGGCGCGAAGGGTCCCGCCAGATCTGCGCGAAGTCGCCGTTCAATGCCTGCTGCGCCTGCTTCAGGCGCGACTTGAAGGTCGCCACGCCAGCCAGATCGGCCTGCTCCTGCAGCTCTTCCAGTTCCTCGCGCCAGTGCATCTGCTGCATGAGGAACTGCGGGTCCTGCACGGTCGCCTCCAGCGGCACCTCATGCCCCTCGACCGCGAGCAGATAGCGCGCGCGCCGGCTCGGACTCTTCAGTGTCTGGTAGGCCTCGTTGAGGTTGGCGGAGCGCTCCAGCGCCTGGCGCTGCTCGTTCTCGGCGGCATCGGCGAAGCGATCGGGATGCGTCTGGCGCGCCAGCTCACGATAGCGGGCAGCCAGGCTATCCAGATCCAGCTCGAAGTCGGGTTGCAGGCCGAAGAGCGCGAAATGACAAGGAGTTCCCACAGCGCCCTCAGATATTGAAGCTCTCGCCGCAGCCGCATTCGCCACGCACGTTCGGGTTGTTGAACTTGAAGCCCTCGTTGAGCCCTTCGCGAACGAAGTCGAGCTCGGTGCCGTCGAGATAGACGAGGCTCTTCGGATCGATGATCACCTTGACCCCGTGACTCTCGAACACCGAGTCCTCGGCTGCCGTCTCGTCGACGAACTCGAGCACATAGGCCAGCCCGGAGCAGCCGGTGGTGCGCACTCCGAGCCGCACACCCACGCCCTTGCCACGCCCTTCGAGCGAGCGACGAACGTGCTGGGCGGCAGCCGCTGTCATGGTGATAGCCATCGCAATCTCCTTCAGAGCAGGCCTTTCTTCTCGCGGTAATCGCGCACGGCGGCCTTGATCGCATCCTCGGCGAGCACCGAGCAGTGGATCTTCACCGGCGGCAGCGCCAGCTCCTCGGCCAGCTGGGTGTTCTTGATGGTTTCGGCCTCTTCCAGCGTCTTGCCCTTCATCCACTCGGTGGCGAGGGAACTGGAGGCGATCGCCGAACCGCAGCCGTAGGTCTTGAACTTGGCATCCTCGATGACGCCCTGCTCGTTGACCTTGATCTGCAGGCGCATCACGTCGCCGCAGGCCGGCGCGCCGACCATGCCGGTACCGATGTTCGGGTCCTCAGCATCGAACTTGCCGACGTTGCGCGGATTTTCGTAGTGGTCGATGACCTTGTCGCTGTATGCCATGGTGCAATCCTCTCTATATCAGGCGATGCGGCGCTGGACGCGGATCAGTGGGCCTGCCACTCGACCTTGGAGATGTCGACGCCGTCTTTGAACATGTCCCACAGGGGCGAAAGCTCGCGCAGCTTGGTCACGGCCTCGGCCACCTTCTGCGCGGCATAGTCGATTTCCTCCTCCGTGGTGAAGCGGCCGAAGGTGAAGCGAATGGAGCTGTGCGCCAGCTCGTCGTTGCGCCCCAGGGCGCGCAGCACGTAGGACGGCTCCAGCGAGGCGGAGGTGCAGGCGGAACCGGAAGAGACCGCCAGGTCCTTGAGCGCCATGATCAGCGACTCGCCCTCGACGTAGTTGAAGCTGAGGTTGAGGTTGTGCGGCACGCGCGCAGTCATGCTGCCGTTCACGTAGAGCTCTTCGAGGTGCTCGACCTGCTTGTAGAAACGATCACGCAGCGCGCGGATGCGCTCGTTTTCCTGGGCCATCTCCTCCTTCGCGATACGAAAGGCTTCGCCCATGCCGACCAGCTGGTGGGTCGCCAGCGTACCGGAGCGCATGCCGCGCTCGTGACCGCCGCCGTGCATCTGCGCCTCGAGGCGCACGCGCGGCTTGCGCCGGACGTAGAGCGCGCCGACGCCCTTCGGACCATAGGTCTTGTGCGCGGAGAAGGACATCAGGTCGACCTTCATCTGCTCCAGGTCGATCTCCACCTTGCCGGTGGACTGGGCGGCGTCGACATGGAACAGGATGCCGCGCGAGCGGGTCAGCTCGCCAATGGCGGCGATGTCGTTGATGGTGCCGATCTCGTTGTTGACGTGCATCACCGAGACCAGGATGGTGTCGTCACGCAGCGTCGCCTCGACCATCTCCGGGGTGACGATGCCATCCTCGCCCGGCTCGATGTAGGTGACTTCGAAGCCTTCGCGCTCGAGCTGGCGGGTGGTATCCAGCACGGCCTTGTGTTCGATCTTGGTGGTGACGATGTGCTTGCCCTTGGTGGCATAGAAGTGCGCGACGCCCTTGATCGCCAGGTTGTCGGACTCGGTCGCACCGGACGTCCAGACGATCTCGCGGGGGTCGGCATTGACCAGTTCGGCGACCTGCCGGCGGGCATTCTCCACAGCTTCTTCGGCCTTCCAGCCGAAGGCATGCGAGCGCGAGGCCGGATTGCCGAAATTGCCCTCGAGGGTCAGGCATTCGATCATCTTCTCGGCGACACGCGGATCCACCGGTGTGGTGGCGGAGTAGTCCAGGTAAATCGGCAATTTCATTCAGATATCTCCTATCAGGCAGTCGCCCTGCTCATTCGACGGCGGACGCTTCGATCTTGTCCAGATGCGGTGCGGCGCCATTGGCCTTGCGCATATCCTGGCGCAGCGCGACCTGCTGCACATCCTGGCGCTTGACCAGATCGGCCAGGCTGATGCCGCTGAGAAACTCGTGGATCTGCTGGCTGAGATCGCACCACAGATGATGGGTCAGGCAGGTGTCACCGGAGTGGCAACCACCCAAGCCCTGGCAGCGAGTGGCATCGACGGACTCGTTCACGGCGTCGATCACCTGCGCCACCTGAATCCCGCCCATGTCGCGCGACAACTGATAACCACCGCCCGGGCCGCGCACGCTGGTCACCAGGTTGCTGCGACGCAACTTGGCGAACAATTGTTCGAGATAGGAAAGCGAAATGCCCTGCCGCTCGGAAATGTCGGCCAGGGAAACCGGGCCATGCTGCGCATGCAGCGCCAGGTCAAGCATGGCGGTTACGGCATAACGGCCTTTAGTGGTCAATCGCATCGGTCTGCACCAAGCATCACGGTTTGACGCGATTATGCAATTCCCGAGTATTTGAGTCAACTATAAGACCTATTGAAACAGTCGGTCTTTAGTCGAGTCCCGCCGAGTCGGCGGGGCGCTGGCCGCGCATGATAACAGCTAGCGCACCGGCCCGCACTTCAGGGGCGCGTTTCGGCGCCCTCGGATTTCACTTCGACGAAATCCTCCTCGCGCAATTCCGGGAGCTCCTTGGCGCAATAATCGCTACCCAGCGCCTTGAGCGCGCCGCACATGCCCTCCAGACGCTCCTCGACGGCCTGCACATGGTCGAGCAGTTGCCCGATCGCCCGCGCCACCGGGTCGGGCATGTCGCCGCTGACGCCATAGGCGTCGAAACCGATCTTCTCCGCGATGGCCTTGCGCCTGGCCTCCTGCTCATCGCTGGCCTTGACGATGATCCGCCCCGGGATTCCCACTGCAGTGGCCCCGGCCGGGACTTCGCGGGTCACCACCGCATTGGAGCCGATCTTGGCGCCCGCCCCCACGGTGAAAGGCCCGAGGATCTTCGCCCCGGCGCCGACGATCACCCCATCTTCCAGGGTCGGGTGGCGCTTGCCCTTGTTCCAGCTGGTACCACCCAGCGTAACGCCATGGTAGAGCGTCACGTCATCGCCTATTTCCGCAGTCTCGCCGATCACGATGCCCATGCCGTGATCGATGAAAAACCGCCGGCCGATCTTCGCCCCGGGATGAATCTCGATCCCGGTCAGCCAGCGCCCGAGATTCGAGCTCATGCGCGCCAGCCATTTCCATTCGTGAGTCCACAACCAGTGCGACAACCGATGAATCCAGATGGCATGCAGCCCGGGATAGCAGGTCAGCACCTCGAACGCATTACGGGCCGCCGGATCGCGATGAAACACGCTCTGGATATCTTCGCGCATGCGCTCGAACATCAGTTCTTTCTCCGCTTGTGAGGCTCGCCGCGGGCGGCCTTCTGGGTCTCGGTGAGAATACCGCGCAGGATATTCATTTCCAGCTTGCTGATGCCGCTACGCCCATAGAGCCGCCGCAGCCGAGGCATGAGGTGCCGCGGCTTCTCCGGGTCGAGAAAACCGATATCCACCAGCGTCTGCTCCAAATGCCCGAAGTAATGCTCCAGCTCATCCATGGTCACCGGCTGGGCATCCAGCATCGCCGTGGTTTCCAGCTTCTCCATCTTGGTTGGCCGCCCCTCGGCAGCCAGCCAGGCCATGCGCACTTCGTAGCTGAGCACCTGCACGGCAGCCGCCAGGTTCAGGGAGCTGAATTCCGGATCGGAAGGAATATGCACATGAAACTGACAGCGCTGCAGCTCTTCATTGGTCAGCCCGGCGTATTCCCGGCCGAACACCAGCGCCACCTCGCCGCCCGAAGCCGCCTGCTCCACACTGGCCGCCCCACACTCGCGCGGGTCCAGCAACGGCCAGGGAATCCGCCGATCACGCGCACTGGTGCCCAGCACCAGACTGCAACCGACCAGCGCCTCCTCCAAGGTAGCGACGACCTGCGCGGCATCGAGGATATCGGTCGCCCCGGATGCCCTGGCGACGGCGTGCGGGCTCGGAAAATCCTCCGGATCGACCAGTACCAGCCGCGACAGCCCCATGTTCTTCATGGCCCGGGCGACCCCGCCGATATTGCCGGCATGACTGGTATTGACCAACACCACGCGAATGTTTTGCAGCGACACGGAGATTCTCGACTCGTAAACGAGCGGAAAGCTTACAGGAAGCGCCTCGGCATTCGCCATCCACAGCCCGCGCCATCCATGCATGGCGCTACATGCGCCGCCGCTTTCCTGATAGAATTTCGCGCTTTCTTTAAACGACCAGGTAATTGCTCCATGCAGCCCATGCTGAATATCGCGCTGCGCGCCGCCCGCAGCGCCGGCGAACTGATTGTCCGCTCCACCGACCGCCTGGACGCAATCTCGGTCAACGAGAAAGACGCCAAGGACTATGTCACCGAGATCGATCGCGCCGCCGAGCAGAGCATCGTCAACGCACTGCGCAAGGCCTATCCGACTCACGGCATCCTCGGCGAGGAAGGCGGGCTGCTCGAGGGCAGCGGTGAAGGCGCCGATTACCTGTGGATCATCGACCCGCTCGACGGCACCACCAACTTCGTGCGCGGCATCCCCCACTACGCCGTGAGCATCGCCTGCAAATACCGCGGACGCCTGGAACACGCGGTGGTTCTCGACCCGGTGCGCCAGGAAGAATTCACCGCCAGCCGCGGTCGTGGCGCAGCCTCAATGGCCGCCGCCTGCGCGTCAGCGCACGCAAGAGCCTGGAAGGCGCCCTGCTCGGCACCGGCTTCCCGTTCCGCGACGGACAGCTGGACAACCTGGACAGCTACCTGAACATGTTCCGCAGCCTGGTCGGCCAGACCGCCGGCCTGCGTCGCGCCGGCGCCGCCAGCCTCGACCTGGCCTACGTCGCGGCGGGCCGCTTCGACGCCTTCTGGGAATTCGGCCTGTCCGAATGGGACATGGCGGCCGGCGCGCTGCTGATCCAGGAAGCCGGTGGCCTGGTCAGCGATTTCAGCGGCGGCCACGATTTCCTCGAGAAGGGGCAGATCGTCGCCGGCAATACCAAGTGCTTCAAGGCGGTCCTGACCACCATCCAGCCTCACCTGACGCCATCGCTCAAACGCTAAGGGCGCACAGCGACGGCTGCCAGGATGGCGGACCATAAAAAACGCCCCATTGGGGCGTTTTTTATGCCGCGAATCTCACTGCTGCGTCAGCACCAGCTCACCATCGCGCACCGGAATCTGGCTGCCCGGATCGCGATCCATCCGCACCCGGCCGACCTTGCCATCCAGATCGTACTTGACGTCGTAGCCGACGATCTTGTCATGGCTGTCGGTCACCGTATCGCAACGCGTCTCGGTGGTGGTATAGGTGCTGTTGGCCTGCATCCGCTCCTGCACCTGATTACCGGCATAGCCGCCGCCTACCGCGCCGGCAACCGTGGCGATCTTCTTGCCGGTGCCGCCGCCGACCTGATTGCCGAGCAACCCACCGACCACCGCACCCACCGCGGTACCGGCGATTCGATGCTGATCCTGAACGGGTTTTTGCCGGGTGACCGTCACATCCTTGCAGACTTCACGCGGCGTCCGGATCGTCTCCTTGACAGGCTCGACCGCAAGCACCTCGGCAAATTTCGGCCCCCTATCGACCAGGGTGTAGGTGGCGAAAGCCCCACCAGCCGTGGCGACCACCACGCCCAACGCCGTACCGACCAACATGGACTTGTTCACTGCGAAATCCTCTTCCTTCGGGCTGCGCCCGTTCCACGACCTTGGACCCGCCAAGGCCGTGAAAGTTGCGAGGATTAATCAGGGACGTTCGTCCGCCTCCTCCTCGACCACCGGAGGAATCAGGTCTTCGCGGGTCAGCTTAAGCCAGACCAGCAGGATCCCGGCCACATAGATCGATGAATAGGTACCCGCGCCCACACCGATCAACAGCGCCAGCGAGAAGCCCCACAGGTTTTCGCCACCGAAGACCATCAGCGCGCCGACCGCGAGCAAGGTGGACACCGAGGTCGCCATGGTGCGCAGCAGCGTCTGGCTGGTGGAAATATTGATGTTCTCCAGCAACTCCGCCTTGCGCAGCATACGGAAGTTCTCGCGTATGCGGTCGAAGATGACGATGGTGTCGTTCAGCGAATAGCCGATCACCGCCAGCACGGCCGCCAGCACCGTCAGGTCGAAGGAAATCTGGAAGAAGGAGAACACCCCGAGCACTACGATCACGTCGTGGAACAGCGACAACACGGCGCCGAGGCCGAACTTCCACTGGAAGCGGAAGGCCACGTAGACCAGGATGCCGCCCAATGCCAGCAACATGCCCAGGCCGCCCTGGTCGCGCAGTTCCTCGCCGACCGCCGGCCCGACGAACTCGACCCGCTTGACGCTGACCTGGTTGTCATCGCCGCCGTTGCGCAGCGCCTCGGCGATGCGCTCGCCGAGCAGCGGATCATCACCCGGGATGCGCACCAGCACATCGGTGGTGGCGCCGAAACTCTGCACCACCGCATCGCCGAAGCCGGACTGAACCAGCTGGCCACGCACCTGCTCGAGCTCGACCGGGCGCTCGTAGCCCAGTTCGATCAACGTGCCGCCGGTGAAATCGAGGCCGAAGTTCAGCCCTTTCACCGCCAGACTCGCCAAGGATGCGACCGTCAGCAGCACGGTGAGGGCGAAGGCCACATGGCGAACGCCCATGAAGTTGATTACGCGTTTCATCGTGCTAGCCCCTTAAATCCACAGCTTCTTCAGATCGCGGCCACCGTAGATCAGGTTGACCATGCCGCGCGTCACGATGATTGCGGTAAACATCGACGTCAGGATGCCGATCGACAGGGTGACCGCGAAGCCCTTGATCGGCCCGGTGCCCATGGCGAACAGGATGCCACCGACCAGCAGCGTGGTCAGGTTGCCGTCGACGATCGCCGAGAAGGCCCGATCGAAGCCCTCGTGAATGGCCCGCTGGACCGACATGCCGTTGGCGATTTCCTCACGAATACGCGAGAAGATCAGCACGTTGGCATCCACCGCCATACCCATGGTCAGCACGATACCGGCGATACCCGGCAGGGTGAGCGTGGCATTGAGCATCGACATCAGCGCAGTGAGTACCACCATGTTGAACAGCAGCGCGATGGTCGCCAGCACGCCGAAGAACTTGTAGATCAGCACCATGAACAGGGCGACGAAAAGGAAGCCCCACATGGCCGCCTCGACACCCAGCTTGATGTTTTCCGCGCCCAGGCTCGGACCGATAGTGCGCTCTTCGGCGAAGTACATCGGCGCCGCCAGACCACCGGCACGCAGCAGCAGGGCCAGCTCCGAGGATTCGCCTTGGCCGTCGAGGCCGGTAATGCGGAACTGGCTGCCGAGTGGCGACTGGATGGTCGCCAGGCTGATGATCTTCTTCTCTTCCTGGAAGGTCTCGACCCGGACCTCCTGCTCGACACCCTCGACTACCTGGCGCACATAACGCGTCAGCGGCCGCTGCTCGATGAAGATCACCGCCATGCTGCGCCCGACATTGTTGCGCGTGGCGCGGTTCATCAGGTCGCCGCCGTGCCCATCGAGACGGATATTGACCTGCGGCCGGCCGTTCTCGTCGTAACTGGCCTGGGCATCGGTCACCTGGTCACCGGTGATGATCAGCGTACGCTCCAGTTGGACGGGCGGACGCCCCGCCTCGCGGAACTCGAAGCTCTCGGTGGACGCACGCGCCGCATCGGCCTCGGCAGCCAGGCGGAATTCGAGGTTCGCCGTCTTGCCGAGAATGCGCTTGGCCTCGGCGGTGTCCTGCACGCCGGGCAGCTCCACGACGATGCGGTTGGCACCCTGGCGCTGGACCAGCGGCTCGGCCACACCCAGCTCGTTGACGCGATTGCGCACCGTGGTCAGGTTCTGCTTGATCGAATACTCGCGAATCTCCGCCAGCTTGGCCTCGGTCAGCGCCAGGCGCAGCACCTGCTGCCCGTTGCGCTCGCTGGCGGTCAGCTCGAAGTCGTTGAAGTTCTTGCGGATCAGCGACTGCGCCGCGGCCAGGGTGGCCTCGTCGGCGAAGCCAGCTGCACGGCATTCTTCAGGGCGGGCAGACTGCGGTAGCGTACGCGCTCCTTGCGCAGCAGGCTCTTCACCTCGCCTTCGGAGACGTTCAGCCGCGTTTCGACCGCCTTCTCCATATCGACTTCCAGCAGGAAGTGCACACCGCCGGAAAGGTCCAGGCCGAGCTTCATCGGGCTCGCAGCGAGGTTGCGCAGCCAGTCCGGGGTCGTCGGCGCCAGGTTGAGCGCGACGACATAGGCGTCGCCGAGCGTGCGCCGGGCGATGTCCTTGGCCGGCAATTGATCATCCTGGCTCGCCAGGCGCAGCAAGCCGCCGCGGCCCTGTTCGTCCAGCGAGGCGGATTTCACCGGGATGCCGCCATCCTCGAGCGCCTTGCTGAGCCGGTCGAGATCGGCCTGCCCGATCTCCTGCGCCGTACTGGCGCCGGTGATCTGGATCGCCGGGTCATCGGGATAGAGGTTGGGCGCCGAGTAAACGAAGGCAATCGCGAGCACTGCCAGTATCAGCAGGTATTTCCAGAGAGGGAATCTATTGAGCATGACGCAGCCCGTTTAATGACGCGGGGCGCCTTGCGCGCCCCGTCGTTGGTGTTGAATGAAGTCAGCTCAGATGGCTTTCAGAGTGCCCTTGGGCAACGTTGCGGCAATCGCCACTTTCTGGAACTTCAGTTCAACGTTGTCGGATACTTCGATCACCACGAATTCATCGGCAACCTTGGTGACCTTGCCGGCGATGCCGCCGGAGGTAACCACCTCATCGCCCTTCTGCAGGCCGGCGACCAGGTTCTTGTGCTCCTTGGCACGCTTGGACTGGGGACGCCAGATCATCAGGTAGAAGATGACCAGGAAACCGACCAGGAAAACCCACTCGAAACCAGTGCCGGCAGGACCAGCGGCAGCCTCCTGGGCATAGGCGGCGGGAATCAGAAAGCTCATGTAGCACTCCTGTTGCAGAAAGGATTGTTTTGTACTGGCACGTCACGCAAGCGGCGGCGTTGGCAGACCGCGCTTGGCATAAAAGGCGTCGACAAAGGCCGCCAATGTACCCTGTTGAATGGCGTCGCGTAAACCAGCCATCACCCGCTGGTAATGCCGCAGGTTATGGATGGTATTCAACATGCTACCCAGCATTTCGCCGCATTTATCCAGATGATGTAGATAGGCCCGGGAGAAGTGTTTGCAGGTGTAACAATCGCAATCCGGGTCCAGCGGGGAATTGTCGTGCTTGTGCACCGCATTGCGGATCTTGATCACCCCGCTATCGGTGAAAAGATGGCCGTTACGGGCATTGCGCGTCGGCATCACGCAGTCGAACATGTCGACCCCGCGCCGCACGCCCTCGACCAGATCCTCGGGCTTGCCCACGCCCATCAGGTAGCGCGGCTTGTCGGCCGGCATCATCGGCGGGAGGAAATCCAGCACGCGGATCATCTCTTCCTTGGGCTCGCCCACCGAAAGCCCGCCGATCGCCAGGCCATCGAAGCCGATCTCGCACAACCCTTCCAGCGAGCGCATGCGCAGTGACTCGTGCATGCCGCCCTGGACGATACCGAACAGTGCCGCCGGATTGTCGCCATGGGCGACCTTCGAACGCTTGGCCCAGCGCAGCGACAGCTCCATGGAGCGCCGCGCCACCTCCTCGTCGGCCGGATAGGGCGTGCACTCGTCGAAGATCATCACGATGTCCGAGCCCAGGTCACGCTGGACCTGCATCGACTCCTCCGGCCCCATGAACACCTTGGCGCCATCGACCGGCGAAGCGAAATAGACGCCCTCCTCCTTGATCTTGCGCATCGCCCCCAGGCTGAACACCTGGAAACCGCCCGAGTCGGTGAGGATCGGCCCTTGCCACTGCATGAAATCATGCAGATCGCCATGCTGCCGGATCACTTCCGTTCCGGGGCGCAGCCAGAGGTGGAAGGTATTGCCGAGGATGATCTGCGCACCGATGGCCTCGACATCGCGCGGCAGCATGCCCTTGACGGTGCCGTAGGTGCCCACCGGCATGAAGGCCGGCGTCTCCACGGTGCCACGCGGGAAGGTCAGACGCCCCCGGCGCGCCTTGCCATCGGTGGCAAGCAGCTCGAAGGACATATGGCAGGTGCGACTCATTGGGTTTCCTCGGGTCCGCGCGGGGCGGGATTGCGCGTGATGAACATGGCATCGCCGTAGCTGAAGAAGCGGTAGCCCTGCGCCACGGCTTCGGCGTAGGCCGCCATCGTCTCGGGATAACCGGCGAAGGCGCAGACCAGCATCAGCAGGGTCGACTCGGGCAAATGAAAATTGGTCACCAGGGCATCGACCACATGGAACGGCTTGCCCGGGTAAAGGAATATGTCGGTATCGCCACTGAACGGCCTGAGCACGCCATCGCGCGCGGCCGTCTCCAACGAGCGGACGCTGGTGGTGCCCACCGCGATCACCCGGCCGCCACGGGCGCGACAGGCCGCGACCGCATCGACCACATCCTGGCCTACCTCGAGCCATTCGCGATGCATATGGTGTTCTTCGATGCACTCCACGCGCACCGGCTGGAACGTGCCGGCACCGACATGCAACGTGACATAGGCCGTCTCGACGCCCTTGTCGCGCAGCGCCGCCAGCAACGCCTCATCGAAGTGCAGCCCGGCGGTCGGCGCGGCCACGGCCCCGGCGCGCTGCGCATAGACCGTCTGGTAGCGCTCGCGATCGGCCGCCTCGTCCGGCCTGTCTATATAAGGAGGCAATGGCATGTGCCCGATGCGCTCGAGCAGCGGCAACACCTCGTCGGCGAAGCGCAATTCGAAGAGCGCATCGTGGCGGGCGAGCATCTCGGCCTCACCCCCGCCCTCGAGCAGGATCTGCGTTCCCGGCTTCGGCGATTTGCTCGAACGCACGTGCGCCAGTACGCGATGACCATCCAGCACCCGTTCGACGAGGATCTCCAGCTTGCCGCCGCTGGCCTTGCGGCCGAACAGCCGCGCGGGGATCACCCGGGTATCGTTGAATACCATCAGGTCGCCGGGGTGCACCTGCTCGAGCAGGTCGGCGAAACGCCGGTGCGACAACTCGCCGGACTCGCCTTCGAGCACCAGCAGACGGCTGGCCCGGCGCTCGACCAGGGGGTGCCGGGCAATCAGGGCATCCGGCAACTGGAAGGAAAAATCGGCGACTTGCATGCGAGTCATTCAAGGGATACGAAAAGGGCGCAAAGCTTATCCGAAAGACGTCGGCCTGACCACGCCAAACGATTGACCGCCCAGCCACGCATCCCTATACTGCGCCGCCACTGTGCCTCGATGGCGGAATCGGTAGACGCAGCGGATTCAAAATCCGCCGTTGGTAACAACGTGAGAGTTCGAGTCTCTCTCGGGGCACCATCAGTGAATCGCTACGACGCAGCGAGCTGTGCGCCTCAGCAACGAGGCAATCGCGTTGCGAACGAAGCCGGCACGCCGTAGCGCAGTTTCATCGACACCAGGCCCAGCCGAATCGGCGATCGCCTGACTCGAACGCTTCATCCGCAAGACGATCTGGCATCACCGCGTTTTTCGCAGGCTGTCGCAGCGATATCGACACAGCCGACCCATGCATCGACCGCTGGAATCAGCGGGTCGCAGCCACCTAAAATGCGCCGAAATGGCGCCGCCTGGACAGGGCAAATTCTATGGCTCCGAGGGGTTGGCATTCCCCGGCGAGTTATCGTAGAGTGTGCCCACTGTGTTTGCATGGGTCGCTGTTGAATCGTGACCTGGTGCAGTAGATCTTCAGATCCGCTACTCCGCTCGACTCTCTTACTCTTTGCAACCAGTTCCAGCTTCCTGCCATTGCAGGGGCAATTCTACTTTTGAGTTTCAAGGATACAAAGACATGTCGAATCGTCAGAACGGTACCGTCAAGTGGTTTAACGACGAGAAAGGTTTTGGTTTCATCACTCCCGAGAGCGGTCCGGATCTGTTCGTGCACTTCCGCGCGATCGAAGGCAACGGCTTCAAGAGCCTGAAAGAAGGCCAGAAAGTCAGCTTCATCGCCGTGCAAGGTCAAAAGGGCATGCAGGCCGACCAGGTTCAGATCCTGGCTAAGCGCCGCTCCGAAAAGCCCCTGATGGCAACATCAGGGGCTTTTTTATGCGCGCAATTCCGTAGAATGCCCACCCCGCCCCATCATCGAGACACGCAATGCGCAAACACCTGCTGAGCCCGCAGGGGCAATTTCCCGCCGCCGGCCTGGTGCGCCGATTCGCCGCCATCTTCTACGACAGCCTGCTGTGCATCGCCCTGATGATGGTGGTGACACTGTTCTACCAGCAGGTCCTGCTGCGCCTGCTATATGGCAGCGATCAGCTGAAGGCCCTGGCCGAGGCCGGCGGCCTGGACATCGACCCCCTTCTCTCGACGCTGCTGCTGTTCAGCCTGTTCGGTTTCTTCGCCAAGTTCTGGACCCACAACGGCCAGACCCTGGGCATGCAGGTCTGGGGCATCCGCATCCAGAACGCCGACGGCAGCGCCATCGATCTATGGCAGGCATTGCTGCGCTTCCTGATCGCCATCCTCTCCTGGCTGTGCCTGGGACTGGGCTACTGGTGGATGCTCTGGGACAAGCGCAAGCGGACCTGGCACGACATTTACTCCGAAAGCCAGGCCGTGCAGTTGCCGAAGAACATCCACAAGAAATAGCGACAGACCACAAGCCGGGATGCGCTCCCGGCGTTGCAGCTTGCTGCTGCCCTTAGCCCGCCCGCCGCAGCAGCCAGACGCCGATCAGCGCACAGACACCCGCCGGCAGCACCACGGCGAGCAGCGGCGAGAAGCCGAACACCTGGCTCGCCGGCCCGAGCAGATCCTGGATGATGCGGAAGACGAAGCCGACCACCACGCCGGTGAAGATCCGCTGCCCGAGCGTGACCGAACGCAGCGGCCCGAAGATGAACGATATCGCCAGCAGCACCAGCGCGACGGTCACCGCCGGCTGCAGGACCTTGGTCCAGAAGGCGAGCCAGTAGCGACCGTTGTTCAATCCCTGCTCACCCAGGTAGTGGATATAGCGCCACAGCCCGGTGATGGACAACGCCTCCGGCTCCATCACCACGGTGCCGAGCAATTGCGGCGTCAACTGCACGTCCCAGCGCTCCTCCGGCGCCCGCACCACCTCGGTGTGGTCGCCGCGAAAATGCGTGGTCGACAGGGTTTGCAATTGCCAATGATCGCCCTGGTAGCTGGCGCGTCGGGCGAAACTGGCCGACAGCAGCCGACGTTCATCGTCGAAGCGGTAACGGGTCACCCCCACCAGCACGCCGCCCGGCTGCACCGCATTGACGTGCACGAACTCGTTCTCCTGCCGATGCCACAGGCCGCGCTTGCTGCTCTGCGCCTCACCGGCGCCCTGCGCCAGCGAGCGCTTGGCCTGGGCGATGTCCTCGGTCCAGGGGGCGACGTATTCGCCGATCAGGATGCCCGCCACCAGCAGGATCAGCATCGGCTTCATCACCGCCAGGACGATGCGCCCCAGCGAGACCCCGGCCGCGCGCATGATGGTCAGTTCGCTGCTGCTGGCCAGCGTGCCGAGGCCGATCAGGCAGCCGATCAGCGCCGCCATCGGCAGCATCTCGTAGAGCCGGCGCGGCGAGGTCAGCAGCACGTATTGCAGCGCGTCGAACAGCCCATAGCTGCCCTCGACGTCGCCCAGCTCGTCGATGAAGGCGAACAGCAACGCCAGCCCGACGATGATGCCCAGCACGCTGAGGATGGCGAGAAAGACATGGATACCGATGTAGCGATCGAGCTTAACCACGGGCCACCTCCAGCTGCGCGCGGCGCCTGCTCATTCGCAGCCTGATGGCTCCCAGAACAGCATCAACAGACCGATCGCCAGGAACAGCCCGTGCACCCACCACAACCCCAGCGCCATCGGGATGCGCCCCTTGTCCAGCGCGCCGCGGGCCGCGATCAACAGGGCGAGATAGGTCATGTACAGCAGGATCGCCGGCAACAGCTTGAGAAAACGCCCCTGCCGCGGATTCACCTTGGCCAGCGGCACGGCGAGCACGGTGACGACGAACACCAGCAACGGCAACGAGAGACGCCACTGCAGCTCGGTCCGGTAGCGCAGGTTGTCGCTGCCCAGCAGTTCGCGGGTCGGCAGCGCCTCACGCTCGCTCAGCTCCATGCTCACTTCCGGCTTGGGCAGCAGCACGCCATAGGTGTCGTACTGGATCGCCCGGTAGTCCGCTTCCCCGGGATTGCCGTCGTAACGGTAGCCGTTCTCCAGGATCAGGTAGCGGCTGCCGTCGGGCTGGATTTCCTGCCTGCCACTCTCGGCGACCAGCACCGAGAGGCTGCCCTCCTTGCCGGTCTGCCGCGACACGTTGGTCTCGGAAATGAACACCCCGGCCAGTTCGCTGCGGTCGGCCGACAGCTCGCGGGTATAGGTCACGCGCGAGCCGCCGCGCAGGGTCTGGAAGCGCCCCGGCACCAGGGTGTCGAACTCGGTCAGCGAATCCTGCTGGTTGAGGATGCGGTCCACCTCGGCGATGCCCTGCGGCGCCAGGCCAAGGCTCAGCCAGCCGACCAGCGCGGCGACCAGCGCCGCCGGTGCCAGGCTGTAGGCCAGCAGGCGGCGCTGGCTCATGCCGGTGGCGGAGAGCACGGTCATCTCGCTTTCCAGGTAGAGCCGCCCATAGGCCAGCAGGATGCCGAGGAACAGCCCGAGCGGCAGGATCAGCTGCAGGAAACCCGGCAGGCGGAAGCCCATGATCAGCAGCAACACGCCCGGATCGAGCACGCCCTGGGCGGCCTGGGCCAGGTATTTGATGAAACGGCCGCTCATGATGATCACCAACAGCACGGCGCTGACCGCGCTCATGGTGATCAGCAGCTCTCGGGACAGGTAACGAAAGACGATCAAACCAGACACTCCAGGGTTGTCAGGCTCCGGCGGCAACGCTCAAACTAACCGCCAGTTGCCGGCCCGCCGCAGCAGACCGATGAAAACAGGTATCGACGAACCGGTCGGCCGCGGCGTGCCGCGTCGAAGCGATCGCCGGCAAACGCGGTCGATTGCAACGTTTCCAGCCTGGCGCAGTCGTTAGCAACGACCGAACAGGCGAGCCACCGGAAAACAAGCCCGGCATTATCCTGCAAACCCGACTCTTTGTCTTGGGGACACCACGTCATGGAATTCGTTGTCAAAAGCGCCAAAGCAGCCACCCAGAAGACCGCCACCCTGATCCTGCCGCTGGGCGAGGACCGCAGCCTCGGCAGCGTCGCCCAGAGCGTCGACAGCGCCAGCGGCGGCGCCCTCGGCGCGGCGCTCAAGCGTGGCGACATCCAGGGCAAGGCGGGCCAGACCCTGCTGCTGCACGGCCTGCCCAATCTCAAGGCCGAGCGCGTGCTGCTGGTCGGCATCGGCAAGGCGGACGAGCTCGACAGCCGCCAGTGGCGCAAGGTGGCCAATGCCGCACTGGCGGCGATCAAGAACCTCGGCGGCGGCGACGCCGCGTTCGCCCTGCAGGACGTGCAGGTCAAGGGCCGCGACAGCTATGCCCGTACCCGCCTGCTGGTGGAAATCCTCGCCGACGGCCAGTACGTGTTCGATCGTTTCAAGAGCAAGAAGGCCGACCCGCGCGCGCTGCAGAAGATCGTCCTGCTCTGCGACAAGGCCGAGCAGGCCGCAACCGAACGGGCTACGCGCGAAGCCACGGCAATCGCCACCGGCATGGCCTTCACCCGCGACCTGGGCAACCTGCCGCCGAACGTCTGCCACCCCAGCTACATCGCCGAGCAGGCCAGGCAGCTGGGCAAGGCCTACAAGGGCCTCAAGGTCGAGGTGCTCGACGAGAAGAAACTGCGCGAGCTGGGCGCCGGCGCGTTCCTCGCCGTCTCCCAGGGCAGCGACCAGCCGGGCTGCATCGTCGCCCTGCAGTACAACGGCGGCAAGAAGGGCGACAAGCCCTACGCACTGGTCGGCAAGGGCATCACCTTCGACACCGGCGGCATCAGCCTCAAGCCGGGCCTCGGCATGGACGAGATGAAGTACGACATGTGCGGCGCCGCCAGCGTGCTCGGCACCCTCAAGGCCGTGCTCGAGCTGCAGCTGCCGATCAACCTGGTGTGCCTGCTGGCCTGCGCCGAGAACATGCCCGGCGGCGGCGCGACCCGCCCGGGCGATATCGTCACCACCATGAGCGGCCAGACCGTGGAGATCCTCAACACCGACGCCGAAGGCCGGCTGGTGCTGTGCGATACCCTGACCTACGCCGAGCGCTTCGAGCCGCGTGCGGTGATCGACGTGGCGACCCTGACCGGCGCCTGCATCGTCGCCCTGGGCAGCAATACCTCGGGTCTGCTGGGCAATAACGACGAACTGATCCAGCAGTTGCTGCAGGCTGGCGAAAGCACCACCGACCGCGCCTGGCAACTGCCGCTGTTCGACGAATACCAGGAACAGCTGGACAGCCCCTTCGCCGACATCGCCAACATCGGCGGGCCGAAGGCCGGCACCATCACCGCCGCCTGCTTCCTCTCGCGCTTCACCAAGAAGTTCGCCTGGGCCCACCTGGACATCGCCGGCACCGCCTGGATCAGCGGCGGCAAGGAGAAAGGCGCCACCGGCCGCCCCGTGCCGCTGCTGACCCAGTACCTGCTGGACCGGGCCAGCTGAGATGCGGGCGATCGTCGCACATGCACCCCATGGCCGGCGCAGACTGCCCGGCCATGACGAGGCCCGGCGATGACGCGCGTCGAGTTCTACGTGCTGCCGGACACCAATCCGCTCGGCCGCCTGCGGGCGGCCTGCCAGCTCGCGGCCAAGGGCTGGCAGCACGGCCTGCGGGTCTTCGTCCGCTGCAGCGACGAGGCCCAGGCCAGCCAGCTCGACGAACTGCTCTGGTGCTTCCGTGACGAACGCTTCATTCCCCACGAGCTGCACGCCGACGATCCGCAGGCGCCGGTGGTCATCGGCCTGGAACAGGCACCGCAGGCCCCCCAGGGCCTGCTGGTCAACCTGGCGCCGACACTCTCGCCACACATCGACCAGTTCAGCCGGATCATCGAAATCGTCAATCAGGAACCGCAGCTGCTGACCGCCTGCCGGGACAATTTCCGCCTCTATCGGCGCCAGGGCTATGATCCACAAAGGGTCGAGCTCTAGCCGCTCCAATCTTTAGACAGCAAGGGATACCCCTGGCAAACAGCCGGGATGCACCAGCCCGGAACCACACAGATGACACCGAAAACCCCGAACAAGCCCGCCGAACTGCTCAGCGACCTGGAATCCATCCGCGCCCTGCTGGGTGACGATTTCCCGGATGCCAGCGAGGCACTGGACCCCGATAGCATTCCGCTGCTGTCGGATATCGTCGAGCCCGCCCCGGCCGTCTCCACCGGCACCCCGGCCGACGGCGAGCCGCGCGAGCCCAGCGTGCGCACCGCCTTCCGTTCGCTGGCCGAACGACACATCGACCACGAACTGCGCACCGCGGCCAACCTGATCCTGCAGGAAGTGATCGACGACTTCGTGCCGCAGATCGAGGCCGAGCTCAAGCGCCGCCTGGAAAGCCGGCTCGACAAGCTGACCCGCTCACCCCGGCCCTGAGGCAGCAGGCCGATCGGCAGAACCATTCGCAGTAAAAATGCGCCGCCGTAAAACCTTACGACCGTTTGCCTTTATACTTGCCCGTTTTTCCGACCAGCCGTTCTAAGGGTCCCGCCGCATGGACAAGACCTACCAGCCGCACGCCATCGAGACTTCCTGGTACCAGACCTGGGAATCGAACAACTATTTCGCCCCGCAAGGTGCCGGCGAGCCCTACACCATCATGATCCCGCCGCCGAACGTCACCGGCAGCCTGCACATGGGCCATGGCTTCAACAACGCCATCATGGACGCGCTGATCCGCTTCCGCCGCATGCAGGGCCGCAATACCCTCTGGCAGCCGGGCACCGACCATGCGGGTATCGCCACGCAGATGGTGGTCGAGCGCCAGCTGGCCGCCCAGGGTGTCAGCCGCCACGATCTGGGCCGCGAGAAATTCCTCGAGAAGGTCTGGCAATGGAAGGAAGAATCCGGCGGCAACATCACCCGGCAGATTCGTCGCCTGGGCTCCTCGGTGGACTGGTCGCGCGAACGCTTCACCATGGACGAAGGCCTCTCCGAGGCGGTCAAGGAAGCCTTCGTACGCCTGCATGAAGACGGGCTGATCTACCGCGGCAAGCGTCTGGTCAACTGGGACACCAAGCTGCACACCGCCATTTCCGACCTGGAAGTGGAGAACCACGACGAGAAGGGCCACCTCTGGCACCTGCGCTATCCGCTGGCCGACGGCTGCAAGACCGCCGAGGGCCTGGATTACCTGGTCGTCGCCACCACCCGCCCGGAAACCATGCTCGGTGACGCCGCCATTGCCGTGCACCCCGAGGACGAGCGCTACAAGAGCCTGATCGGCCGCCACGTCATGCTGCCGCTGGTCAACCGCCTGATTCCGATCGTCGCCGACGACTACGTCGACCGCGAGTTCGGCACCGGCTGCGTGAAGATCACCCCGGCCCACGACTTCAACGACTACGAGGTCGGCAAGCGCCACCACCTGCCGCTGATCAACATCTTCGACCAGAACGCCTGCGTGCTGGCGCGCGCCAGGTGTGCAACATCGACGGCTCGCCGAACGACAAGGTCGACGGCCGCCTGCCCGACGGCTACGCGCACATGGACCGCTTCGACGCGCGCAAGGCCATCGTCGCCGAGTTCGAGGCCATGAGCCTGCTGGAGAAGATCGACGACCACGCGCTGAAGGTGCCGCGCGGCGACCGTTCCGGCACCGTCATCGAACCCTGGCTGACCGACCAGTGGTACGTCTCCACCAAGCCGCTGGCCGAGAAGGCCATCGCCGCGGTGGAAAGCGGCGAGATCCAGTTCGTGCCCAAGCAGTACGAGAACATGTACTTCAGCTGGATGCGCGACATCCAGGACTGGTGCATCAGCCGCCAGCTCTGGTGGGGCCACCGCATCCCGGCCTGGTACGACGAGGCCGGCAACGTCTACGTCGGCCGCGACGAGAGCGAGGTGCGCAAGAAGTACGACATCCGCAACGACGAATCGCTGCGCCAGGACGAGGACGTGCTGGACACCTGGTTCAGCTCCGGCCTGTGGACCTTCTCCACCCTCGGCTGGCCGCAGCAGACCGAGTTCCTCAAGACCTTCCACCCCACCGACGTGCTGGTCACCGGCTTCGACATCATCTTCTTCTGGGTCGCCCGGATGATCATGCTGTCCACCCACCTGACCGGGCAGATCCCGTTCAAGACCGTCTACGTCCACGGCCTGGTGCGCGACGGCCAGGGCCAGAAGATGTCCAAGTCCAAGGGCAACGTGCTCGACCCGCTGGACATCGTCGACGGCATCACCCTCGACGAACTGCTGGACAAGCGCACCAGCGGCATGATGCAACCCAAGCTCGCCGAGAAGATCGCCAAGCAGACCCGCGCCGAGTTCCCCGAAGGCATCGCCAGCTATGGCACCGACGCCCTGCGCTTCACTTTCTGCTCGCTGGCCTCCACCGGCCGTGACATCAAGTTCGACATGGGCCGGGTCGAGGGCTACCGCAACTTCTGCAACAAGCTCTGGAACGCCGCCAACTTCGTCTTCGAGAACACCGAAGACAAGGACACCGGTGCCAACGACGAGCCGGTGGAGCTCTCGTCGGTGGACCGCTGGATCATCTCCGCGCTGCAGCGTACCGAGGCCGAGGTGACCCGCCAGCTGGAAGCCTTCCGCTTCGACCTGGCCGCCCAGGCGCTCTACGAGTTCATCTGGGACGAGTACTGCGCCTGGTACCTGGAGCTGGTCAAGCCGCTGCTGTGGGACGAGAGCGCCAGCGTCGAACGCCAGCGCGGCACCCGCCGTACCCTGGTGCGGGTACTGGAGACCACGCTGCGCCTGGCGCACCCGTTCATGCCGTTCATCACCGAGGAAATCTGGCAGCGCGTCGCGCCGCTGGCCGGCAAGTCGGGCCCGACGCTGATGCTGCAGCCCTGGCCGGAGTTCAACCCCGAGCGTCTCGACGAGGCCGCCGAGGGCGACATCGAGTGGGTCAAGGCCTTCATGCTCGGCATCCGCCAGATCCGCGGCGAGATGAACATCTCCATGGCCAGGCGCATCGACGTGGTGCTGGGCAACGTCTCGGCGCTCGACCAGCGTCGCCTCGACGAGAACGAGCCACTCCTGAAGAAGCTGGCCAAGCTGGAAAGCGTACGCATCCTCGCGGCCGGCGAAGAGGCACCGCTGTCGGCCATCGCCCTGGTCGGCGACATGCAGGTGCTGGTGCCGATGGCCGGGCTGATCGACAAGGATGCCGAACTGGCACGCCTGGACAAGGAAATCGGCCGGCTGGACGGCGAGGTCAAGCGCGTCGGCGGCAAGCTCGGCAACGCCGCCTTCGTCGACAAGGCGCCAGCCGAGGTGATCGACAAGGAACGCGCCAAGCTGGCCGAAGCCGAACAGGCCAGGGCCAGGCTCCTGGAACAACGCGAGCGTATCGCGACGCTGTAAACGAAAAGGCCAGCATCCAAAGATGCTGGCCTTTTTGCTGATGCGTCTCCTCTTGATTGATGACAAGTTATTGCCGTCAACGCTGATACACTATGTCGCACACGAAACACCCATTTACAAACTGGCAGGCCGTTAGAAGCCAACACGAACAGCTCGACGATACGAAATGAGCCCCCTGCAGCGAAGCGGAATGCCCGTTGGCATCCCGCCGTACGCGCAACCGTCCCCTTGCGGCAGGCAACTGCCGCGCCCTGCGGTTCCCGACTTGTTTCACCTCGCACAGCCAATCGTCCTCGGCAGCCTGCCAGCCGCTGAGCCTGCGTCATCGCGCCCGCAAGCCCGGCAAGATTCCCCAAGATGGAGTCCCTCCGATGTATGCACTCATGGCTGTCGTGTTCGTCATAGGCTACCTATGCATAGCCTTCGAACATCCCCTGAAAATCGACAAGGCCGCCGCCGCGATTCTCACCGCGGTACTCACCTGGACCATCCTGGTGCTGGGCGCCGACCATATCCTGCCGCTGCTGCAACATGGCAGCCATGACCCGGCCGACTCCTCTGCGGTGGTGGTCGAAGCGCTGCGCCATCACCTCGGCGAAGTCTCGGAAATCCTCTTCTTCCTGCTCGGCGCGATGACCATCGTCGAGCTGATCGACTCCCACGAAGGCTTCAAGGCGATCACCGATCGCATCCAGACGCGCAAGCGCGTGCATCTGCTGTGGATCGTCGGCTTCCTGACCTTCTTCCTCTCCGCGGCGCTGGACAACCTGACCACCACCATCGTCATGGTTTCCCTGCTGCGCAAACTGATCCGCGGCCGTCCGGAGCGCTGGCTGTTCGTCGGCGTGGTAGTGATCGCCGCCAACGCCGGCGGCGCCTGGTCGCCGATCGGTGACGTGACCACCACCATGCTCTGGATCGGCAACCAGATCAGCGCCTCCGGCGTGATCACCGGGCTGTTCCTGCCAAGCCTGGTGTGCCTGCTGGTACCGCTGCTCATCCTCAGCCTCCGCCTGCACGGAGAAGCCCCGCGGCCCCGGGCACGGGCGCACCTGGCGGAAAAATACCCGCCGGCTACCACGCCGTTCGAACGCAACCTGGTGCTGTGCCTCGGGCTGGGCTCGCTGCTGTTCGTCCCGGTATTCAAGACCATCACCCACCTGCCGCCCTACATGGGCATCCTCTTCGGCCTCGGCGTGCTCTGGGTAACCACCGAGTTCATCCACCGCAACAAGAATGCCGAAGACAAGCACCCGCTTTCGGTGGTCGGCGTCCTGCGCAAGGTGGACACGCCCAGCGTACTGTTCTTCCTCGGCATCCTGCTGGCCGTCTCCAGCCTCGCCACCGCCGGCCATCTGACCCAGGTCGCCACCGCGCTGCGCGAATCGCTCGGCAACATCTACGCGATCAACTACGCCATCGGCCTGCTTTCGGCCGTGGTCGACAACGTGCCCCTGGTAGCCGGTGCGATGAAGATGTATCCGCTGGTCAGCCAGAAGATGCTCGCCGCGGCGGCCGCCGAAGAAACCGGCTGGCTGACGCAGTTCATCGTCGACGGCAATTTCTGGGAGATGCTCGCCTACTGCGCCGGCACCGGCGGCAGCACGCTGATCATCGGCTCGGCAGCCGGTGTGGCCGCCATGGGCATGGAGAAGATCAGCTTCACCTGGTACGTCAAGCGGGTCAGCCTGCTGGCCTTCCTCGGTTACACTGCGGGCGCAGCGACCTACATCGGCATGCTCGCCCTGCGCTGATCGGCATCGGCCGTCCTGCCAGGTCGTCGAAGCCCGTGCGGCGCTTCCCAATGACCTGGCAAGGACTCCGGCATGACCATCAGCAAGACCAAAACCAGCTTCTACCGTCGGCTTTACGTCGCCTGGCTGATCGATAGCGGCAGCGCCACCAGCGTTCCGGCGCTGATGGCCGCGACCGGCATGCCGCGGCGCACCGCCCAGGACACCCTCGCCGCCCTGGCGGAACTGGATATCGACTGCGCCTTCGTCCAGGACGACGGCGAGCGGCACAACGCCGGCCACTACGCCATTCGCGACTGGGGCGCCATCGACAAGGGCTGGATCGAGCGCCAGCTGCCGCGGATCAAGTCCATTCTCGATTACCCCTGATCGCCATGAACGGCGACCTGCTGCTGGTGCTGGCGCTGCTGGCCGGCTGCGTCGGCCTGTTCATCGCCAACCGGCCGCGCATGGACGTGGTCGCGCTGCTGGCGATGGTCGCCCTGCCGCTGTCGGGCGTGCTCAGCGTGCAGGAGGCCCTGGCGGGCTTCAGCGACCCGAGCGTGGTGCTGATCGCCGCGCTGTTCGTCATCGGCGACGGCCTGGTACGCACCGGTATCGCCTATCGCCTGGGCGACTGGCTGCTGCGCACCGCCGACAGCAACGAAACCCGCCTGCTGATCCTGCTCATGCTCGCCGTCGCCGGGCTCGGCTCGGTGATGAGCTCCACCGGCGTGGTGGCGATCTTCATTCCGGTGGTGCTCGGCATCGCCACGCGCATGAAGGTCTCGCCGCGACGGCTGATGATGCCGCTGGCGTTCGCCGGCCTGATCAGCGGGATGCTGACGCTGGTGGCGACGCCGCCCAACCTGGTGGTCCACAGCGCGCTGCGCCGCGCCGGACTGGACGGTTTCGCGTTCTTCACCTTCACCCCGATCGGCCTGACGATCCTCCTGCTCGGCATCGGCTACATGCTGGTGGCGCGGCGCTGGCTCGGTGGCAGCGATGCCCACGAAGCCCTGATGCCGCGCCATACCCTGGCCGACCTGGCCCGCGCGTACCGGCTCACCGAGCGTGAACGACGCCTGCGCGTGCGGCCGGGCTCGGTTCTGGCCAACCAGGCGCTCGACGAGTTGCAGCTGCGTACGCAGTACGGCATCAACGTCATCGCCATCGAACGCCACAACCGCTTCCGCAGCCTGCTGCTGATCGCCACCGGCAATACCGAACTGTTCGTCGGCGACGTGCTGCTGGTGGACCTGGCCAGCCCCGCGATCGGCCTGCTCGGCGCCTACGACGAACTCGGCCTGGAACCCCTGCACCTGGCCAGCTCCTACTACGCCGACCATGCCCGCGAGCTGGGCCTGGCGGAAGTCGCCCTGCCACCCGATTCGCGCCTGCCGGGCAAGACCATCCAGGAACTGGGCTTTCGCAGCCGGCACAAGCTCAACGTGGTCGGCCTGCGGCGCAACCGCGAAGCGCTGCAGGGCCTGCTGGTGGACGATAAGCTCAAGCCGGCCGACACCCTGCTGGTCGCCGGCAGCTGGAAGCACATCCATCGCCTGCAGGGCATGAGCCGCGACTTCCTGGTGCTCAGCCTGCCGGCCGAGGTGGACGACGTCGCCCCGGCCGCCAGCCAGGCGCCCTTCGCCCTGCTCGGCCTGGCCACGATGGTGGCGTTGATGGTCAGCGGCCTGGTGCCCAACGTGCTGGCCGCGCTGATCGGTTGCCTGGTGATGGGACTGTTCCGCTGCATCGACATGGACAGCGCCTACAAGGCCATCCACTGGCAGAGCCTGATGCTGATCGTCGGCATGCTGCCGTTCGCGCTGGCTCTGCAGAAGACCGGCGGCATCGCCCTGGCCACCGAGGGCCTGATCGAGCTGTTCGGCGACGCCGGGCCGCGCGCGCTGCTGGCCTGCCTGTTCCTGCTCACCGCGCTGATCGGCCTGTTCATCTCCAATACCGCCACCGCGGTGCTGATGACGCCGGTGGCGCTGTCGATCGCCGAGCAGCTGGGCGCCTCGCCCTATCCGTTCGCGATGACCGTTGCCCTCGCCGCCTCGGCAGCGTTCATGACGCCGATCTCCTCGCCGGTGAACACGCTGGTGCTCGGTCCGGGCCACTATCGGTTCGCCGACTTCGTGCGCGTCGGCGTGCCCTTCACGCTGTTGGTGATGCTGGTCTCGGTGCTGCTGATACCGCTGCTGTTCCCGTTCTAGCGCCGGCGGCCGATCCCGCAGAGAGAACGCGGCGACGCCCCATCGAGGAGGCAGGCGAGGCGGGCCCCGGCTAAAAGTGGCATGGTCGCGAACGGCACCAGCGGCTAAGCTCGGGCCCTCATTCCAAAAAGAACTCACCATGTCCCACCGCCCTGCCTTGTTTCCGGTCCTGCTGGCCGCCGCCATCCTGCTGCTGGTCGTCCACGGCCTCGGCCGCTTCGTCTATACCCCGCTGCTGCCCTGGCTGGTCGAGGACGGCCTGCTCAACGTGCAGCAGGGCGCCAGCATCGCCAGCTGGAACTACCTCGGCTATCTGCTCGGCGCGCTGCTCGCGCTGCGCTGGCACCGCGTCACGCAAATCCGCCGCAGCCTGCCCTGGGCGCTGGCGCTGCACGTGCTGAGCAGCCTGCTGCAGACCCAGGCCGAATCCGCCGACGCCCTCGCCGCACTGCGCCTGCTCAACGGCATCAGCAACGGCCTGGTGTTCGTCCAGGCGCCGTCGCTGATCCTCGAATGGCTGGCGCGGCACCAGCGCGTCTCGTCCAGCGGCCTGGTCTATCTCGGCGTGTGCGTGGGGTTGATCCTCTCCAGCCTGCTGGTCAGCCTGAGCGACGGCATGCTGCAGGGAGCCGATCGCTGGTGGCCAGCGGCGATCCTTTCGCTACCGCTGGCCTGGTGGGGCTGGCGCCAGCTGGCACGACTGGACATGCCGCCCGAAGAGCTCCACGAGACACCGGCGACCCCGCCCAGCGGCCGGCTGTTCGATCGCGCCAGCACCCCGCTGTTTCTCTCCTATGCCGGCGCCGGCATGGGCTACATCCTGCCGATGACCTTCCTGCCGATGGTCGCGCGCCTGCAGGTCGAACCCGGCGACTTCCTGGTCGGTGGCAGCTGGCTGGTGGTGGCCCTGGCGACACTGCCCTCGCCCTGGCTGTGGAACCGGCTCGGCGTGCGCATGGGCGACGACATCGCCCTGCGCCTGAGCTATCTGGCCCAACTGATCGGCGTGCTGGCCGCACTGCTGCTGCCCAGCGCCAGCGGCATCCTGCTCTGCGCGGTGCTGGTCGGCGGCACCTTCCTCGGCACGGTGTTGCTAACCCAGCGCCTGGCGCGCACGCTGCATCCGCACCAGGGCCCGCGCCTGTCGGCGGCGCTGATTGCGCTCTACGGGCTGACCCAGCTTGCCGCGCCCTGGCTGACCAGCGTCTGGATGGGCATGGGCGGCAGCCTGCACAGCGCCTTCTGGCTGGGCGCCGGGGCCTTGCTCTGGGGGCTGCTGTGGATGCTGGCGGTGCCGCGCCACCGTTCGCCGTAGGCGCACGATAATCCCCGCTGGTTGTGGGACAATGCGCGCCTGAACCGCCACTGTCCCGCCCCCATGTCGAGCAGAACCCCGAACAGACGCCCCCAGCCCGCCCGCGGCGAACCGGCCAGAGCCGTGCTGCACCCGCGCAACCGCCACAGCGGCCGCTACGACTTCCCGGCCCTGATCGCCGCCAGCCCGGAACTGGCCGATTTCGTCATCGTCAACCCGTACGGCAAGCAGAGCATCGACTTCGCCGACCCGGATGCGGTCAAGGTGTTCAATCGCGCGCTGCTCAGGCAGTTCTACGGCATCGAGCACTGGGACATTCCGCCGGGCTACCTGTGCCCGCCGGTTCCCGGCCGCGCCGACTACCTGCACGGCCTGGCCGATCTGCTCGCCGAGGACAACGGCGGGACGACTCCGCGCGGCCTGCGCATTCATGCGCTGGACATCGGCACCGGCGCCAACTGCATTTATCCGTTGATCGGCCAGCGCGAATACGGCTGGCGCTTCACCGGCTCGGACATCGACGCCACCGCACTGGCCTCGGCGCGCACCCTGGTCGCGGCGAACGGGCTCGACAAGGCCATCGAACTGCGGCAGCAGGCGGCGCCGCGGCAGGTCTTCACGGGCCTGGTGCGGCCCGAGGACCGTTTCGACATCAGCCTCTGCAACCCGCCCTTCCATGCCTCCCAGGCCGAAGCCAGCAGCGGCAGCCAGCGCAAGTGGCGCAACCTCGGCAGGCTCGATCCCGCACGCAAATTGCCGACGCTGAATTTCGGCGGGCAGGCCGCGGAACTCTGGTGCGAGGGCGGCGAAGCGGCGTTCATCGCGCGCCTGGCCGAGCAGAGTGCGACCTTCGGCACGCAGGTCTACTGCTACAGCACGCTGGTCTCCAAGGGCGGCAACGTCGCGCCGCTGCACAAGCGGCTGCAGCGTCTCGGCGCACGGCGCATCCGCGTGGTGGACATGGCCCAAGGGCAGAAGCGCAGCCGCTTCGTGGCCTGGACCTTCCTCTGCGAGGCCGAGCAGGCCGACTGGCGGGCGCAACGCTGGGGCAACAGCTCCTGATCAGCGCAACGACTTGCGGAAATACTTCGGCGCATCCTCGTAGCGAGGCGCGCATAGAAGCCATGGGCGGCAACCCGGCGGCTGTCGCAGTGCAGCTCCATGCGATCGCAACCGCGCTGCTCGGCGAGCCGCTGTGCCGCCTCCAGCAGTGCCGCACCGATGCCGCCGGCACGCACAGCGGCATCGACACACAGATAGCTGACGCGGCAGAAATCGCCGGCCAGGGCCAGTTGCACGATGAAGTGCAGCGAGATCAGCCCTACCACGCGGCCATCCTGCTCGGCCACCAACAGCGCGGCATCGGGGTGCGCCCCCTGCTGCGCCAGGCGTTCGGCGAGAAAGGTTTCGGTGTCGGCGTAGCCCAGCTGCTCGAGCAAGGAGCCGATGGCAGGCAGGTCTGCCGGGCGGGCGTCGCGAATCCGCATCAGACGGCGAGGTCCCAGACCTGCTTGTCCTTCAGGGCCAGGGTCTGGATGTAGCGCGGCTCACCGTTGATTTCTTCCAGCTCGGTCATGCCGGCCAGTTCGCCAACCACGCGATAACGCTTGCCGACTCGCTTGTCCTGCAGGGGGTAGAGCTTGGCGATGTGCTGGGCGAGTTCGGTGAGTGTGGACATGTACTTATGGCTCCATTGGCTGCGTGCGGCAGGTATTTACCAAGTGTTGATGACGGTTAGGCGACAACCGCGCCATCGCTCGATGCCGATGGCAGCCGCCCGCTTGGCGAACACACACGCACAAATTCCGATAGCCGCGGCTAAAAACCGGCGATTTGTCGTTAACTTCCTGAACGCCGCTTCGCTCTTTGAGCAAGGATTCGCGATTTGATTCCCTTGTTTCTGCAATCTTCGCCAGCCCACGCCGGTCGCCCCGTCGTAGAGTCCTGCTCTCGCCATCCGCGGTGGCGCTGGTTATGGTGGTCGTCCAGACAGCCACACGGAACAGGCACAGCGCATGCACCGTCTCAACGACCTAAAGATCGTCATCCGGGCCCATCTGTGGCTGATCCCCCTGTTCGCCGTACTGGTCGGCCTGTTCGTCTGGGCGCTGGACCCGGCGCCACCGACCCGTCTGCGCATGGCCACCGGCAGCGAGGGCGGCGGCTATCATGATTTCGGCCGGCGCCTGCAGGCCCGCCTCGAGCAAGAAGGCATCGAGCTGGAACTGCAGACATCCAAGGGCTCGATGGACAACCTGAGGCACCTGCTGGCAGGCGACGCCGTGCAGTTCGCGCTGGTCCAGAGCGGCACCGAGCTGCTGCTGGAGGACAGCCAGCGGCGGCGCCTGAAGGGCCTCGGGGTGATGTACAGCGAGCCGTTGTGGCTGTTCGCCCGCCAGGGCCTGGTCCTGGCCGATCTGCGCCAGCTGCGCTCGCTGCGCCTGGGGCTCGGCAGCGAGGGCAGCGGCACGCTCGCCGCGGTTCAAGACATACTCGCCGCCAGTGTCGAGCAGCCCGGCGCCGACTGGCAGCCACTGGGCGGGCGCCGCGCCCTGGAAGCGCTGCTGGCCGGCGAACTGGACGCGGCCTTCTTCGTCGGCCCGCCGAACAACGACATGATCCGTGAGCTGGCCGCACATCCCCAACTGCAATTGCTGGAAATCCCGCGCACCGCCGCGCTGCAGGCGCACTTCCCCTTCCTGAGCGCGCTGCGGATACCACAGGGCCTGCTCGATCTGGCCCGCGACACGCCGCAGCGGGACCTGCAGACCCTTTCGCCGCTGGCAACCCTGGTCGCCAACGACAGCCTGCACCCGGCGCTGACGCCGATGCTGCTGGAAGCCGCGCGCGATGTGCTGCGCGACGGCAACCTGCTCGACCCACCGAACGGCTTCCCGCGCGCCGAACCCATGAGCCTGCCGCTGACCGCCGAGGCCGCCGGCTACTACCGCAACGGCCCGCCGTATCTGCAGCGCTATCTGCCGTTCAGCATCGCGTCCTGGGTCGACCGCTACATCCTCCTGCTGCTGCCGTTCATCGCCATACTGCTGCCGCTGTTCAAGTCGGTCTCGCCGCTGTACCAGTGGCGCATGCGCTCACGGATCTTCAAGTGGTATCGCTACCTGCACGAGACGGACGAGAAAATCCACGACGGCAGCATCGGCGCGGAACTGGACGAACAGATCCGGCGCATGGAGCAGCTGGACAACGAACTGCGGGTGGTGGAGGTGCCACTGTCCTACTCCCACGAGCTGTTCACCCTGCACCTGCACGTGCGCTACATGATCGACCGGCTGCGCGCCCTGCAGTCGCCCGATGACTCAGCAGCTGCCCAGCCCCAACTGCAATAACGCCAGCCCTCCGCGCTGCCAACCCCACCAGGCGAGCAGCGCCAGCAGGCCGAGCAGCAGCGCGGCGCCCCCGCCCAGCCAGAGGCGCCGCATCAGCCGACCTCCGCCACGGCGCGCAGGCGCTCGACCGGCTGCTCGCGGATCGGCCAGTTGAGTAGCGCGGCCATCAGGCTGAGGGCGATCGCGATCTGCCAGACCAGGTCGTAGCTGCCGGTACGGTCGTACAGCCAGCCGCCCAGCCAGCCGCCGAAGAACGAGCCCAGTTGGTGGAAGAGAAAGGCGATGCCGCCGAGCATGGACAGGTTGCGCACGCCGAACATGGTCGCCACCGTACCGTTGGTCAGCGGCACCGTGGACAACCACAGCAGGCCCATGGCGATGCCGAAGGCATAGGCGCTCCAGACGCTCAACGGCGCCAGCAGGAAGGCGCTGATCACCACCCCACGGATCAGGTACAGCCCGGCCAGCAGCTTCGGCTTCGAATAGCAGCTGCCCAGCCAGCCGGCGGTATAGGTACCCACCACGTTGAACAGCCCGACCAGCGCCAGCACGGTGGTGCCGACCTGGGCCGGCAGATGCTGGTCGACCAGGTAGGCCGGCAGGTGCAGGCCGATGAACACCACCTGGAAGCCGCAGACGAAGAAGCCCAGCGCCAGCAGGCGGAACCCGGAATGCCCGGCCGCCTCGCGCAGCGCCTCGCCGAGCGACTGCTGCGCGCCGACCGCCACCGGTGCCTGCTCGGGACCGCGCATCATCCCGGCGAGCGGCACGATCAGCGCCACCAGCAGCCCCAGCGCCAGCAACGCCGAAGACCAGCCCAGCCATTCGATCAGCCCCAGGCTGCCCGGCAGCATGATGAACTGGCCGAAGGAACCCGCGGCACTGGCGATGCCCATCGCCATGCTGCGCCTTTCCGGCGGTACGGCACGACCAACCGCGCCGAGGATCACCGAGAACGAGGTCCCCGACAGCCCCAGCCCGATCAGCAACCCGGCGCTCAGCGTCAGCGTGGCCGGCGAATCGGCAATCGCCATCAGCGCCAGCCCGACCGCATAGAGCACCCCGCCAACGACCACCACGCGCGCCACGCCGAAGCGATCCGCCAGCGCCCCGGTCACCGGCTGCACCAGGCCCCAGATGAGGTTCTGCACCGCGATGGCGAAGGCGAACACTTCGCGCCCCCAGCCGAACTCGGCGCTCATCGGCGGCAGGAACAGGCCGAAACCATGGCGTACCCCCAGCGATATGGCGAGGATCAGCGAGCCACCGAAGAGCATCCAGGCGCAGTTGCGCCACGCAGCAGTCATGAGCGTCATTCCTTGGGGAAAAGGCGACCAGTTTACTCAGCTACCCCCGAACCTCTGCAACTGCTCATCGGACTGTTACGCTCGGTTAAACTGCAGCTGTTCAGCCACCCCTTGACGAGTTCCCCATGCCGATTCGCCACTGCATTGTTCATTTGATCGAGAAAAAGCCGGACGGCACCCCAGCCGTGCTCCATGCCCGCGATTCGGAGCTGGGCGCGTCACAGGCCATGGAAAACCTGCTGGCCGACCTCAACGAAAGCTACAACGCCAAGCAGGGCAAGGCCTGGGGCTTCTTCCACGAGGAATCGGGGGCCTACCCCTTCAGCGGCTGGCTCGGCCAGTACCTGGAGGCAACCAGGACTTCACCACATTCAGCCGCCAGGCCGTCGAGCACCTGCAGAAGCTGATGGAGGAATCCAACCTCTCCACCGGCGGCCACGTGCTGTTCGCCCACTACCAGCAGGGCATGACCGACTACCTGGCCATCGCCCTGCTGCACCACAGCGAAGGCGTGGCCGTCACCGAATCGCTGGACGTGGCCCCGGCCAAGCACCTGGACCTCGGCCAGTTGCACCTGGCCGCGCGGATCAACATCTCGGAGTGGCGGAACAACCAGCAGTCGAAGCAGTACATCTCCTTCATCAAGGGCAAGAACGGCAAGAAGGTCTCGGAATACTTCCGCGACTTCATCGGCTGCCAGGAAGGTGTCGACGCCCCCAGCGAGACGCGCACGCTGCTCAAGGCCTTCAGCGACTACGTCGAGAGCGAGGACCTGCCCGAAGAGCAGGCCCGCGAGAAGACCAGCGCCC
Source organism: Pseudomonas sp. BAY1663 (assembly GCF_000582595.1). Classification (NCBI taxonomy): domain Bacteria; kingdom Pseudomonadati; phylum Pseudomonadota; class Gammaproteobacteria; order Pseudomonadales; family Pseudomonadaceae; genus Pseudomonas; species Pseudomonas sp. BAY1663. Next base: position 36,986 of record NZ_AZSV01000011.1, on the reverse strand, counting down.
TGGTCGACTACGCCAGCACCCAGGCCCGGCTCGGCGAGCCGATGACCCTGGAAGAGCTCTCCGGGGTGATCGACGAGGAACGCCCCAAGGCCTTCTACGACCACATCCGCAACAAGGACTACGGTCTGTCGCCGGAGATTCCGCCGGACAAGCGCACCCTCAACCAGTTCCGCCGCTTCACCGGCCGCGCCGAGGGGCTGTCGATCAGCTTCGAATCGCACCTGCTGGGGTCGAAGATCGAGTACGACGAGGCCCGCGACATGCTGATCATCCGCCAGCTGCCGACCCAGCTGAAGGACCAGCTCAAGCGCCGCAAGGACTGACGCAGCCGAGGAGCCGCCATGCGCCTGCCGGACACCGTTCTCGACGATTGCCTGTGCGATCCCGCGGCGCCGCTGGCGCGCGACCCGGCCCGCCGCTACGGCCTGGAAAAGCCGCAGGCACAGGCCCGGCTGGCGGCGCTCAAGGGTTGGTTGCGCGAGCGGCAGACCATGCTCTGGGCCAACCGCCGGGATGCCCTGCTGCTGGTGCTGCAGGGCCCGGATTGTGCCGGCAAGAACGGCGTCATCCGCCGCGTGCTCGGCGGCCTCGACCCGCTCGGCCTGGCGCCTTGCAGTTTCCAGGCGCCGAGCGCCGATGAGCGCCGCCACGATTTTCTCTGGCGCTACCGGCAGCGCCTGCCCGCCCCGGGCATCCTCGGCGCGTTCAATCGCAGCTACTACGAGGCACTGGTCAGCGACCTGCGCGACGGGCTGTGCGGCGCCGCGGATATTCCCGCGCGGCAGGTGGCGATCGCGGACTTCGAGCGGCAACTGCCGGCGCTACGGTCCGGCCGTTGAAGTGCTATCTGCAGCTATCCGTCGACGAGCAGAAACACCGGCTGCACCAGCGCCTCGAACGGCCCGACAAGCGCTGGAAACTGACCCTGGACGACCTGCAGGGGCATCGCCACTTCGCCGAGCGCCAGGCCAGCTGGGCCGACGTGCTGAGCGTCAGCCACGGCAACGCGGCTCCCTGGTACGTGATCCCCGCTGACCACCGCTGGCTGCGCGACCTGATCGTCGCCAGCCTGCTGGCGCGCGAATTCGAACGCCTGGCCCTCGACTGGCCGGCGCATCCGGCGCCGTTCAGCCATGCCGATCTGGAGCGCATGCGATGAACCGGCGACGCCTGTTGCTCCTGCTGCTGTCGTTCCTGCCGCTGGCGGCAACGGCGCAGGACCGGGAGACGCCGGCCCCGCCCGCGATGGACGCGGTTCGCTTTACCGTCGCCAATGCCGAATTCACGCTGATGCACGAGATGGGGCACCTGCTGATCAGCGAACTGCAACTGCCGATCCTCGGCCGTGAGGAAGATGCCGCCGACCAGCTCGGCTTCATGGGGCTGTTCCTGCTGCAGCAGGAACAGCACAGCGCCGAGTTCTACGCCAAGCTGATGGATGTCGCCGACTACTGGCGGCTGGAGTGGAAGAACGCCGAGCAAGCCGGCACGCCGGTGCCCGTCTGGGACAGCCACGCGCTGGATGCCCAGCGCTTCTACAACATCGCCTGCCTGGCCTACGGCAGCGACCCGGACCGCCTGGACTGGGTGCTGGAGATGAGCGGGCTGCCGGTGGAACGTGCGCTCTACTGCCCCGAGGAATACCAGCAGGTCGCCCATGCGGTGGGCTGGTTTCGCGAACACTTCAAGCGGCGCGACGAGCAACCACTGCGCCATCGCATCCAGGTGGTCTACGACACCCCGCCCGGCCACTTGCCCGGCGGGGCCGAACTGCTGAGGAAAATCCGCGCCAGCGGCGAACTCGAGGCCGTCGCGAGAAAGGCCAGCGAAGCCTTCGACCTGCCCCGCGACCTGACCCTGCGCATGACCACCTGCGGCGCGCCGGATGCCTGGTTCAACCGCATCGGCGGCGAGCTGACGCTCTGCTACGAACGCCTGGCCTATTTCCGCGAACTCGCCGAGGAGCTGCCGCGCCTGCGCGAAAGCAGGCCATGACACGCGCGGTCAGCACGCCTCGATGCGATAGCCGATGCGTGGGAAATGCACATGCACGACGCCCGCGCGATCGTCGGTGCGGCGCAGGATCGACTCCTCGACACCGGCGAAGACCAACTCCCCTTCGACCGGATCGGCACCGTAGTCCACCGCGCTGATCGCCACCCGCTGCCCCTCATGGAAGCCATTGGGCTCGGCGAACGGTTCCTCCGGCACGGCCACGGGGTCCGCCTCGCGCGCCATGCGCAGCGCATCCTCGGCGGAGAGCTCGCTGTGGGAGCCGTGGCCGACGCCCAGCACCTTGTCCAGCCATGCCTTGACCTCCGGGTAGTCGTCCACCAACGGCGCGGTCACCGGCGTGGCACGCAGGAACCACAGGCACGGCGCTACCGCGAAGTCGGCCAGCGAAGGCGCGGCACCGAACAGGAATTCGCCCTCCTCACGGGCCAGTTGCTGCTGCAGACGCGCCATCAAGGTGGGCCAGTCGTTCTTCGCCTGCTCCAGCGGCACGCGGGTCACCGTACCGTTGCTGAACAGCTGCGCGCGGTCCTTGCTGAACGCCTGGACGAACTCCTTGGGTGCCTGGGCGAAGCGCAGGGCCATGGATTCGGGCTGGAAGACCAGGCTCACCGCATTGAGGAACAGCACCGAATCGGCCCACTGCGCGAGCACCGCGACGTTGAACTCCTGGCCTTCGGGGAACAGCGCCGGCGTGACCTTCTCCGCCTCCAGGCGACGGGCGATCAGCGCGGTGTCGCAATAGATGTCGGCGCCGACCTGCAGCACCGGCGTACGCCGGTAGCCGCCGGTCAGCGCGGTCAGATCCGGCTTGGGCATGACCGGTGGGATCATCACCGAACGCCAGGACAACTGCTTGAACCCCAGCAGCAGGCGGGCCTTCTCGGCGAACGGCGAGGTGGGATAGTGGTGCAGGATCAGCTCGTGCATGACAGGCTCCGCCAGGTTTTCGGGTAGAGGATCGGGGTTCGAACGCCATCAGCTTAGACGGTCCCTGCGAACGAGCCCACCGGCTGATTGAGCCGTCATTCACGAGACCTCGGCGGCACGGGCGACCAGCCGCTCCTTGGCACGCTTGTCCAGCCGCTTGATGGCGATCTCCCGGCGCAATGCATCGCCCTTGCTCGCGCAGGCCTCGACATACACCAGGGCCTGCGCCGGGCTGGAATGGAAGAACCGCGCGCCCCGCCCACGCTGGTGCTCGGCGAAGCGCCGTTGCGCATCGTCGCTGATACCGCAGTACAGCGCGCCATTGGCGGCACGCACCAGATAGACGAACCAGGGCTTGGGCTCGAGGTCGGACATTGGGTAAAGATCTCCAGGGCCCGGCATTATGCCGGACTCGCTGCGAACATCCAGGCTGCAGGGCCCCGCTCGTTCTGCAACCGCGCGAGACAGGGCCACGAACGCGCCGCCGGCCACTCGATCGCGCATCCGGACAGGCCGTCGCTTAACAGAGAGCCGCTTCGCTGTCCAGATATGGTGGCGGTTCGCCTTTGCGTATACTGCGCCGATGTTTGCCCAAACCGTGTTCCGCAAGCGCTGCGCCATCTGGCTGTTGGCGACCGGAATCTTCCTGATGCTCGGCAGCTGTGCGAAAAAGCCCAGCGAGCTCGAGCGCATACAGGAGGAAGGCGTCCTGCGCGTGATCACCCGCAACAGCCCCTCCACCTATTTCCAGGACCGCAACGGCGAAGCCGGCTTCGAGTACGAACTGGTCAAGCGCTTCGCCAGCACCCTGGACGTCGAGCTGCAGATCGAAAGCGCCGACAGCATCGAGGAAATCTTCACTCGCCTGAACCGCCCCGGCGGCCCGGCCCTCGCGGCAGCGGGGCTGGTGGCCAGCGAGGGCCGCCAGGCGCTGGCGCGCTTCACCCATTCCTACCTCGACGTGACCACCCAGGTCGTCTACCGCAACGGCCAGCGCCGGCCGACCCGCCCCGAGGACTTGGTCGGCAAGCGCATTCTGGTGCTCAAGGGCAGCAGCCAGGCGGAGAAGCTCGCGGCCCTGCAGGCCGAGCTGCCGGAGCTGCGCTACGAGGAATCCGATGCGGTCGAGGTGGTCGACCTGCTGCGCATGGTCGACGAAGGCCAGATCGACCTGACCCTGGTCGAATCCAACGAACTGTCGATGAACCAGGTGTACTTCACCAATATCCGCGCCGGTTTCGACCTTGGCGAGCAGAACAGCCTGGCCTGGATCGTCGCCAAGGGCGAGGACGACAGCCTGCTGCAGGCGGCCAACGCGTTTCTCGACCAGGCCCAGCAGAACGGCACCCTGCAGCGTCTGCGCGAACGCTACTACGGCCATGTCGACGTGCTCGGCTACGTCGGCGCCTACGCCTTCGCCAAGCATCTGCAGCAGCGCCTGCCACGCTACGAGAAGACCTTCCGCGAAACCGCCAGGCAACACGGCCTCGACTGGCGGCTGCTGGCGGCGATCGGCTATCAGGAATCCCACTGGCAGCCCGAGGCCACCTCCAAGACCGGCGTGCGCGGCCTGATGATGCTGACCCTGCGCACGGCCAATGCCATGGGCGTCACCAACCGCCTGGATCCGGTACAGAGCATCCAGGGTGGCGGCAAATACCTGCTCCAGGTGCATGCGGGCCTTCCGCAAAGCATTCTGGAACCCGACCGGACCTGGTTCGCCCTGGCCGCCTACAACATCGGCGGCGGCCATCTGGAAGATGCCCGCAAGCTGGCCGAGGTCGAAGGGCTCGATCCCAACAAGTGGTTGGACGTGAAACAGATGCTGCCGCGCCTGGCGCAGAAGCAGTGGTACAGCAAGACCCGCTACGGCTATGCCCGTGGCGGCGAGCCGGTGCACTTCGTCGCCAACATCCGCCGCTACTACGACATCCTCACCTGGGTGACCCAGCCGCAGATGGAGGGCCAGCAACTGGTGCAGAGCGAACTGCACATCCCCGGCATCTACGCCACCGACCTGGCGGAAGACCTGCCGCCGCTCTGAGTCGTCGCACGCTAAGACAGCGCGCCCCCACGCCCATCACGCGCTATCCTTGCCCTTTCGCCGCCCGCTTGAGGACATCTCCATGAGCAAGACCGCACTCGTCATCGGCGCCTCCCGTGGCCTGGGCCTTGGCCTGGTCGAACAACTGAACGATGCGGGCTGGCAGGTGATCGCCAGCGTGCGCGAGCCACAGCGTGCGCCGCACCTGCAGACCTTGGCCGGCGTACGGATCGAGGCGCTGGATATCACCGACGCCGCCGGCATCGAGGCACTGGCCGAGCGCCTGGCCGGCACGCGGCTCGACCTGCTGCATATCAACGCCGGCATCACCGGGCCGAAGGACAAGCCGGCGAGCCAGGCCAGCCGCGACGAGATCGGCGAGCTGTTCGCCACCAACGCCGTGGCGCCGATCCGCCTGGCCGAGCGCCTGCTGCCGCTGGTGGACCCGCATGCCGGGGTGATCGCCTTCATGAGTTCGATCATGGGCAGCGTGGAGTCCGGGCCGGGCATGGGCATGTCGCTCTACGGCGCCAGCAAGGCGGCCCTCAACCACCTGACGCGCAGCTTCGTCGCCGAACTGGGCGAGACCGGCATCAGCGTGCTGTCGCTGCATCCCGGCTGGGTACGTACCGACATGGGCGGCGACGAAGCGCCGCTGGACGTGGCGACCAGTTGCAAGGGGCTGGTCGAGCAGGTCACCCGGGCGGCCGGCCAGGGCGGGCATCGTTTCATCGACTACCAGGGCGACCCGCTGCCCTGGTAGCGGCTGCAGCCAGCGCCGGCGCATGCTGGCAAAATCCAGCGAATGGGTTATCTTTCCAGCCGCGCCGCGTCCCCCGACCGGGCGCCCCCTGGATCAGCAGACAGGGCATAACTGAGCTGGCTACTCTGAACCCAACCCTTCAGGAGAAAGCCGGCCATGCCTGCTGAGCGCATCTGGATCAAGAACCCCCTCGCCCTTTTCACCGCCAACGACCAACCGGCCCCCGGCGGGCTGGTGGTCGAGAACGGCGTCATCGTCGAGCTGCTCGCCGCTGGCACTTCCCCTGCCCGGCCGGTCGATGAGACCTTCGACGCCCGCGAACACGTGGTGCTGCCGGGGCTGGTCAACACCCATCACCACTTCTACCAGACCCTGACCCGCGCCTGGGGGCCGGTGGTCAACGAGCCGCTGTTCAACTGGCTGCTGACCCTCTACCCGGTCTGGGCGCGGCTGACGCCGCAGGCGTTGCAGCTGGCGAGCAAGGTGGCGCTGGCCGAGCTGCTGCTGTCCGGTTGCACCACGGCGGCGGATCACCACTACCTGTTTCCGGGCGGGCTCGAGGACGCCATCGACATCCAGGTCGGGGCCGTCCGCGAACTGGGCATGCGCGCCATGCTCACCCGCGGTTCGATGAACCTGTCCAAGGAGAACGGCGGTCTGCCCTGCAAGAGCGTGGTGCAGGACGCCGAGGCCATCCTCGCCGACAGCGAGCGGCTGATCGACCGCTACCACGAACGCGGCGACGGCGCGCAGATCCAGATCGCCCTGGCGCCCTGCTCGCCGTTTTCGGTCACCACCGACATCATGCGGACCTGCGCGGAGCTGGCCGAAGCACGCGACGTGCGCCTGCATACCCATCTGGCCGAGACCCTGGACGAACAGGAGTTCTGCGCGAAACGCTTCGGCATGCGCACCGTGGACTACCTGCAGAGCGTCGGCTGGCTCGGCCCGCGAACGTGGCTGGCCCATGGCATCCATTTCAACCAGGTGGAAATTCACCGCCTGGGTGCAGCCGGTGTCGGTATCTGCCATTGCCCGAGTTCCAACATGCGCCTGGCCTCCGGCATCTGCCACACGCTTGAGCTCGAGGACAAGGGCGCCATCATCGGCCTGGGCGTGGACGGTTCGGCCTCCAACGACGCCTCCAACATGATGCTCGAGGCGCGTCAGGCGCTGTTCATCCAGCGCCTGCGCTACGGCGCTGAGAAGATCACCCCGCAGAAGGTACTCGGCTGGGCGACCCGCGGCTCCGCGCGCCTGCTCGGGCGCAGCGACATCGGCGAGTTGGCGGTCGGCAAGCAGGCCGATCTGGCCCTGTTCAAGCTCGACGAACTGCGCTTCTCCGGCAGCCACGACCCCATCGCCGCATTGCTGCTATGCGCCGCCGACCGTGCCGATCGGGTAATGATCGGCGGCAAGTGGCGCGTGATCGAGGGCCAGATCGAAGGGCTGGACGTCGCCGGGCTGATCGCCGATCACCAGCAGGCAGCCCGGCAGCTGGTGGCCGGCTGAAGCGATGGTTTTGCGTGGCGTCCCGCGTGGAAAATCGCTTCGCGAGTTTTTCACCCTACGGTTCCGCACGCGCCATGCTGAACGTAGGGTGGATGGCCGAAGCCATCCACGCGGAGACACGCCTCATCGTGCACCGCGGACGGCCCCTCCGCGCCCACGGCTGCACCCTCTCGGGGCGTGACGGGCGGCCGGCGCACCAAAGGCGAATCCCCGTACCGCATCGGGCGCAAGCTACATGCCACGCATTTCCGCACACCGAAGGTTTTTGTCTAGTTGGTCAGCTTTTTGCTACTACGCTTCAAGCCAAAACCATGCTTTGCCAGCAAAGCCAGAAGGAGCGTCACCCCCATGCAGAAACACACACGGAAAACCCTGCTGCGTGCCCTGGCCGCAGCGATCGGCTTCAGCGCCGCTCTCACCACGGCAGCCGCTTCGGCCGCCGATCCGCTGAAGGTCGGCTTCGTCTATATCGGCCCGATCGGCGACCACGGCTGGACCTACCAGCATGAGCAGGGTCGCAAGTACATGGAAGAGCAGTTGGGCGACAAGGTGAAGACCAGCTTCGTCGAGAACGTGCCGGAAGGCGCCGATGCCGAGCGGGTCATCCGCAACATGGCCAAGAGCGACTACGACCTGATCTTCACTACCTCCTTCGGCTACATGAACCCCACGCTGAAGGTCGCCAAGCAGTTCCCCAAGGTCACCTTCGAGCACGCCACCGGTTACAAGCAGGCGAAGAACGTCGGCACCTACCTGACCCGTTCCTACGAGGGTCGCTACGTCGGTGGTTTCCTCGCGGCGAAGATGACCAAGACCCAAAAGGTCGGCTACATCGCGTCCTTCCCGATTCCGGAAGTGATCCGCGACATCAACGCCATCCAGCTGGCGCTGGACAAGTACAACCCTGGCACCGAGATCAAGGTGGTGTGGGTCAACACCTGGTTCGATCCGGGCAAGGAAGCCGATGCCGCCAACGCGCTGATCGACCAGGGCGTGGACGTGATCTTCCAGCACACCGACAGCCCGGCACCGATCCAGGCCGCCGAGCGCCGTGGCGTCTATTCCGTCGGTTACGCCTCGGACATGCAGCACTTCGGGCCCAAGGCCGTGCTGACTTCCATCGTCAACGACTGGGGCCCGCACTACACCAAGTCCGCCGAAGCCGTAATGGCCGGCAACTGGAAATCCGAGGACTTCTGGGGCGGGCTGGCACAGGACAGCATCAGCCTGCCGATCAGCGATCTGGTGCCTGCTGACGTCAAGGCCGAGGCCGAGCAGATCATCGCCCGCATCAAGAGCGGTGAATTCCATCCGTTCACCGGCCCGATCAAGGACCAGGCTGGCGAAGTGCGCATCGCCGAGGGCGAGACCGCCAGCATCAAGGACCTCGCCTCGATGAATTACTACGTCCAGGGCGTCAAGGCTGAAATGCCGAAGTAAGCGTCACCCGCGCCGGCCCCACCGGCGCACTGCGGAATCTCGCGTGCCGTCCCGCCTCCGGGCGAACCGCATGCAGGGGCATTGCCCTCGAAGGCCGCCGGTACGAGAAGACCGGCGGCGCCGTACCCGGAGTCAGCCATGAACTCACTGCCCATCATCGATATTGCCCCGCTCTATAACGCCGACGAGGCCGGCCATCTGGCCGTCGCCGAGGCCATCGACCGCGCCTGCCGCGAGTGGGGCTTCTTCTATATCAAGGGTCACCCGATCAGCGCCGAGCGCATCGCCACGCTGAGCGAGCATGCCCGCCGCTTCTTCGCGCTGCCGGCCGAGCAGAAGCTCGAGATCGACATCACCAAGAGCCAGCACCACCGCGGCTACGGCACCGTCGCCACCGAGCAGCTGGACCCGAGCCAGCCGTGCGACCTCAAGGAAACCTTCGACATGGGTTTCCATATGCCTGCCGATCATCCCGAGGTACTTGCCGGCAAACCACTGCGCGGGCCCAACCGTCATCCGCTGCAGATCGAAGGCTGGACCGAGCTGATGGAAGGCACTACCGCGACATGCAGGACCTTGCCTGCACGCTGCTGCGTTCTATCGCGCTCGCCCTGGGCATCGAGCGCGACTTCTTCGACAAGCGCTTCGTCGAGCCCATCAGCGTGTTCCGCATGATCCACTACCCGCCCCGGCAGACCGCCACCAGCGCCGATCAGCAAGGCGCCGGCGCGCACACCGATTACGGCTGCGTGACCCTGCTCCATCAGGACCAGGCCGGCGGCCTGCAGGTGCAGAACGTCAAGGGCGAGTGGATCGACGCACCGCCCATCGAGGGCACCTACGTGGTCAACATCGGTGACATGATGGCGCGCTGGAGCAACGACCGTTACAAGTCGACGCCCCATCGCGTGATCAGCCCGCTGGGCGTGGACCGCTACTCCATGCCGTTCTTCGCCGAGCCGCATCTGGACACCGAGATCGCCTGCCTGCCCGGGTGCTACGACGAAACCAATCCGCCGAAATACCCGAGCACCACCTGCAGCCGGTACATGCTCTCGCGCTTCGCCGAGACCTACGCCTATCGTCGCGACATGCAGGCCGAGAACGCCTGAAGCAACTTAACTTGAAGTAAAGACCCCGGACGGCAGCCGCGATGTTTCCGTCCGGAAGGTGCGCTCGTCGGCCACATTGACTTTTGAGTCAGGAATTAGTTGACCGAAAAGTCAGATGCCGCTAGTTTTCGCTTCACAAGAACAACAGCCGGAGGCCTCGCCTTGATCCAGTTTCTCCTCAACCGGGAAGTGCGCAGCGAAAGCGCGCTCGATCCCAACACCACGGTGCTCGAATACCTGCGCGAATACCGCGGCAAGACCGGCACCAAGGAAGGCTGCGCCTCCGGCGATTGCGGCGCCTGCACCGTCGTGGTCGGCGAACTGGTGGGCGACCGCCTGCGCTATCGCACCCTCAACTCCTGCCTGACCTTCGTCTCCGCGCTGCACGGCAAGCAGCTGATCAGCGTCGAAGACCTCAAGGACCAGGGCCGGCTGCACAGCGTCCAGCAGGCGATGGTCGACTGCCACGGCTCGCAGTGCGGCTTCTGTACCCCCGGATTCGTCATGAGCCTGTTCGCCCTGCAGAAGAACGCCGGCGCGGTCAATGAATACGATCCGCACCAGGCCCACGAAGCCCTGGCCGGCAACCTCTGCCGCTGTACCGGCTACCGGCCGATCCTCGAAGCCGCCGAACAGGCCTGCTGTGCCAAGCAGCCGGACCAGTTCGATGCCCGCGAAGCCGAGACCATTGTCCAGCTCAAGGCCATCGAACCGCGTGAGACCGCCGAGTTGAACAGCGGTGACAAGCGTTGCCTGTCGCCGCTGACGGTGGGCGACCTGGCTGACATCTACAGCGCCAACCCAGACGCCCGGCTGCTGGCCGGCGGCACTGACCTGGCCTTGGAAGTCACCCAGTTCCACCGCGAATTGCCGGTAATGATCTACGTCGGCCACATCGCCGAGATGAAAAAGGTCGAGGTGACTGACAGCAGCATCGAGATCGGTGCTGCCGCCCCGCTGACCGACTGTTACGCCGCGCTGGCCACCGAGTACCCGGATTTCGGCGAGCTGCTGCAGCGCTTCGCCTCGCTGCAGATCCGCAACCAGGGCACGCTCGGTGGCAACATCGGCAACGCCTCGCCGATCGGCGACTCGCCGCCCCTGCTGATCGCCCTGGGTGCCGAAGTTGTCCTGCGCAAGGGCGCCAGCAGCCGCACCCTGCCGCTCGAGGATTACTTCATCGACTACAAGGTCACCGCGCGCCAGCCCGGGGAATTCATCGAGAAGGTACGAGTGCCGCGCGCCACACCGGATCGCCTGTTCCGCGCCTACAAGGTTTCCAAGCGACTGGACGACGACATCTCCGCTGTCTGCGCCGCGTTCGACCTGCAGATCACCGATGGCGTGGTCGCCGATGCCGGGTGGCCTTTGGCGGCATGGCGGCGATTCCCAAGCGCGCCGCGGCCTGCGAGGCGACCCTGAACGGCGCGCCCTGGAACCAGCAGACCGTGGAGGCGGCCTGCGATGCGCTGGCCGAAGACTTCACGCCGCTGACCGACTTCCGCGCCAGCCGCGAGTATCGCCTGCTGGTCGCACAGAACCTGCTGCGCAAGTGCTTCCTCGAACAACATGCACCGAAGACCGAGACGAGGGTGACCGCTTATGTCTAACCACGTAACCACCCGCACTCAGGAAGAAATCGCGGCGCTGTTCACCCAGGACCTGGTCACCGGCGTCGGTCGCAGCGTCAAGCACGACAGCGCGCCCAAGCATGTCTCGGGCGAGGCGGTGTACGTCGACGACCGGCTGGAGTTTCCCAATCAGCTGCACGTCTATGCCCGCATGAGCGAGCGCGCCCACGCCCGCATCGTCCGCATCGACACCGCGCCCTGCTACCAGATTCCGGGTGTGGCCATCGCCATCACGGCGAAGGACGTGCCGGGCCAGTTGGACATCGGTGCCGTGATGCCCGGCGACCCGCTGCTGGCCGACGGCAAGGTCGAGTTCATCGGCCAGCCGGTGATCGCCGTGGCTGCCGACAGCCTGGAAACCGCACGCAAGGCGGCCATGGCCGCGATCATCGAATACGAGGATCTGGAGCCGGTGCTCGACGTGGTCGAGGCGCTGCACAAGAAGCACTTCGTGCTCGACAGCCACACCCACAAGCGCGGCGACTCGGCCACCGCCCTGGCCAGCGCGCCGCGTCGGCTGCAGGGTTCGCTGCACATCGGCGGGCAGGAGCACTTCTACCTGGAGACACAGGTGTCCTCGGTCATGCCCACCGAAGATGGCGGCATGATCGTCTATACCTCGACGCAGAACCCCACCGAGGTGCAGAAGCTGGTGGCTGAAGTGCTCGGCGTGCCGATGAACAAGATCGTCATCGACATGCGCCGCATGGGCGGTGGCTTCGGCGGCAAGGAAACCCAGGCCGCGGGACCTGCGTGCCTGTGCGCGGTGATCGCGCACCTCACCGGTCGGCCGACCAAGATGCGCCTGCCGCGCATGGAAGACATGACCATGACCGGCAAACGCCACCCGTTCTACGTCGAGTACGACGTCGGCTTCGACGATGACGGTCTGCTGCACGGCATCGAGATCGACCTCGCCGGTAACTGCGGCTACTCGCCGGACCTTTCCGGCTCGATCGTCGACCGCGCCATGTTCCACTCCGACAACGCCTACTACCTGGGCGACGCCACCATCAATGGCCATCGCTGCAAGACCAACCTCGCCTCGAACACCGCCTACCGCGGCTTCGGCGGCCCACAGGGCATGGTCGCCATCGAGGAAATCATGGACGCGGTGGCCCGCGAGCTGGGCAAGGACCCGCTCGAGGTGCGCAAGCGCAACTACTACGGCAAGACCGAGCGCAACGTCACCCACTACTACCAGACCGTCGAGCACAACATGCTCGAGGAGATGACCGCCGAGCTGGAAGCCAGCAGCGACTATGCAAAGCGACGCGAAGATATCCGCGCGTTCAATGCCGCAAGCCCGATCCTGAAGAAGGGCCTGGCGCTGACGCCGGTGAAGTTCGGCATCAGCTTCACCGCCAGCTTCCTCAACCAGGCCGGCGCGCTGGTGCACGTCTACACCGACGGCAGCATCCACCTGAACCACGGCGGCACCGAGATGGGCCAGGGCCTGAACACCAAGGTCGCGCAGGTGGTGGCCGAGGTGTTCCAGGTGGATATCGAGCGCATCCAGATCACCGCCACCAACACCGACAAGGTGCCTAACACCTCGCCGACGGCAGCCTCCAGCGGCGCCGACCTCAACGGCAAGGCGGCGCAGAACGCGGCGCAGACCATCAAGCAGCGGCTGGTGGAGTTCGCCGCACGCAAGTGGCAGATCTTCGAGGAAGACGTCGAGTTCAAGAACGGCCAGGTGCGCCTGCGCGACCACTACATCAGCTTCGAGGAGCTGATCCAGCAGGCCTATTTCGGCCAGGTCTCGCTGTCGTCCACCGGCTTCTACCGCACGCCGAAGATTTACTACGACCGCAGTCAGGCGCGCGGCCGGCCGTTCTACTACTTCGCCTATGGCGCGGCCTGCTCGGAAGTGATCGTCGATACCCTGACCGGCGAATACAAGATGCTGCGCAGCGACATCCTGCATGACGTCGGCGCCTCGCTGAACCCGGCCATCGACATTGGCCAGGTCGAGGGCGGCTTCGTCCAGGGTCTGGGCTGGCTGACCATGGAAGAGCTGGTCTGGAACGACAAGGGCAAGCTGATGACCAACGGCCCGGCCAGCTACAAGATCCCGGCGGTGGCGGACATGCCGCTGGATCTGCGGGTCAAGCTGGTGGAGAACCGCAAGAACCCCGAAGACACCGTGTTCCATTCCAAGGCCGTGGGCGAGCCGCCGTTCATGCTCGGCATTTCGGTCTGGTGCGCGATCAAGGATGCGGTGGCGAGCCTGGCCGACTACCGGGCGCAGCCGCAGATCGATGCTCCGGCGACCCCCGAGCGCGTGCTTTGGGGCGTGGAACAGATGCGCAAGCTGAAGCAACAGGCGGCGTCCATACCGGAGCCCGCAGTGGAAACCGCGCACTGACCCGTAGGGTGGACAACGCTCTGCTTGTCCACCACGGTCGCATTACGAATGTTCCGGTGGAAAACGCTTCGCGGTTTTCCACGGGGCGGCCACCCACCCTACGAAGGGTCAAGCCATGAGCAACCTGTCCTGGATCGACGCACTCGCCGACCTGCAACAACAAGGCGAACCCTGCGTACTGGTGACCATCATCGAGGAACGCGGCTCCACGCCGCGCAATGCCGGCTCGAAGATGGTGGTCAGCCGTGAGCGCCTGTACGACACCATCGGCGGCGGCCACCTGGAGTACAAGGCCCGGCAGATCGCCCGTGAAATGCTGGAAAAGCGCAGCCGTGACACCCGCCTCGAGCGCTTCTCCCTCGGCGCCAGCCTCGGCCAGTGCTGCGGTGGCGCCACGGTGCTGCTGTTCGAGCCCATGGGCCAGCCGCAGGCGCATATCGCCGTGTTCGGTGCCGGGCATGTCGGGCGCGCGCTGGTGCCGCTGCTGGCCAGCCTGCCGTGCAAGGTGCGCTGGATCGATTCGCGCGATAACGAATTTCCCGCCGAGATTCCGCGCGGCGTGGAAAAGGTGGTCAACGACGATGTGCTCGAGGAAGTGGATAACATGCCCGCCGGCAGCTACTTCATCGTCATGACCCACAATCATCAGCTCGACCTGGAACTGACCGCCGCGATCCTTTCGCGCAACGATTTCACCTACTACGGGCTGATCGGCTCCAAGAGCAAACGCGCCAGGTTCGAACACCGTCTGCGGGACCGCGGCTTCCAGCCGGAGACCGTGCAGCGCATGCGCTGCCCCATGGGCATCGCCGAAGTGAAGGGCAAGCTGCCGGTGGAGATCGCCGTGTCCATCGCCGGCGAGGTGATCGCCACCTACAACGCGCATTTCGGTGAAAAGGGTGGGGAGAAGACCGCAGACGGCGAAAAACCCGTGCCGATGCTGATACCCGCCTCGCGGCGCTCTCAGGCTAGCTGATCACCCGGCCATTCTCCTTCCCGTGGGAGGCGAAACGGGCTGAAAAGCTCGCCCCGAGGTCGGGCCTCCCACAATGCCGCACCGTATTCATACAACGATTCCGAGAACCGTCATGCCCCAAGCCAAAGCCTACCGTGCCGCCCTGCTCCACTGCCTCGCCGACCCGCGCGAAGTGGGCATCGAGCAATCCCATGAATACTTCGAGGACGGCCTGCTGGTCGTCGAGGACGGCAAGGTCGCGCGCATCGGCCACGCCGCCGAGCTGCTGCCGACCCTGGCGGCCGGCACCGAGGTTGTCGAATACCCGGACGCGCTGATCACTCCGGGTTTCGTCGACACCCATATCCACTACCCGCAGGTCGGCGTCATCGGCTCCTACGGCGCGCAGCTGCTGGATTGGCTCGAAACCTACACCTTCCCCAACGAGGGCCGCTTCAGCGACATGGCCCACGCCCGCCAGCAGGCCGAGCTGTTTCTCGGCGAGCTGCTGCGCAACGGCACCACCACCGCGCTGGTGTTCGGCACGGTGCACAAGCAGTCGGTGGACGCCTTCTTCGAGGCGTGCGAGAAGCGCAATCTGCGGATGATCGCCGGCAAAGTGCTGATGGACCGCAACGCCCCGGAGTTCCTCACCGACACCGCCGAGTCCGGCCACGCCGACAGCCGCGAGCTGATTGAGCGCTGGCACGGCAAGGGCCGACTGCACTATGCCGTCACCCCGCGTTTCGCCCCGACCAGCACGCCGGAGCAGCTCACCCTGGCCGGCAAGCTGTTCGCCGAATTTCCCGAGCTGTACATGCACACCCACATCTCCGAGAACAAGCAGGAGGTCGAGTGGGTCAAGGAGCTGTTCCCCGAGCGCAAGGGCTATCTGGACGTCTATGACCACCACGGCCTGATCGGCCCGCACTCGGTGTTCGCCCACGGCATCCACCTGTGCGACGACGAGTGCAAACGCCTCGGTGAGACCGGCTCGGCGGTGTCGTTCTGTCCGACCTCCAACCTGTTCCTCGGCAGCGGCCTGTTCGATCTGGCCAAGGTGGAAGGCTTCGGTGTGCGCGTCGGCCTGGGCACCGATGTCGGCGGCGGCACCAGCTTCTCGCAGCTCGCCAGCCTCAACGAGGCATACAAGGTGCTGCAGCTGCAGGGCCAGAAGCTCGACGCGTTCAAGGCACTCTATCTCGCCACCCTTGGCGGCGCGCGGGCGCTCTATCTGGACGACCGGATCGGCAACCTGCAGCCGGGCAAGGAGGCCGACTTCGTGGTGCTCGACTACAAGGCGACGCCGCTGATCGACTATCGCCTGAGCCAGGCGACGACCCTGCAGGAAAAGCTCTTCGCCCTGATGATCCTCGGCGACGACCGCGCGGTGAAGGAAACCTTCGCCGCCGGCGTCTCGGTGCATCGCAAGGCTGGCTAGCGCTGCAACGCCTGCATCAGCGTATCGAGGTTGTGCTCGAACATGCCGAGGTAGGTGCTGGCCGGCCCTGCGCTGGCCAGCGCATCGGAGTACAGGGTGCCGCCGACCGTGGCGCCCGCCTCTTCGGCGATCTGCTCGATGAGCCGCGGATCACGAATGTTCTCCACGAACACGGCCCTCACCCCTTCCTCGCGGAGCTGGCGGATCAACGCGGCCACGTCGGCGGCCGAGGGTTCGTCATGGGTCGACAGCCCCTGCGGCGCGATGAACTGGAGCTGCCAGGCCTGCCCCAGATAGCCGAAGGCGTCATGGCTGGTTACGACCTTGCGCTGGCTGGCCGGCAGGCTGCCGATACGGGTATCGGCCTTCTTCAGCAGCGCGTGTAGCCGGCTCAGGTAGGCGTCACGACGCCGCTCATAGTCGTTGCGATGCGCCGGATCGAGCGCCACGAGCGCCTTGGCGATATTGCGCACGTAGATTTCGGCATTGGTCAGGCTCTGCCACGCATGAGGGTCAGGCACCGCCTCGCCCTCCTCTTCCAGCATCAGAGGCACGACACCCGCACTGGCATCGATCCGCTTGCCCGCAGGCTCGCTGCTGGCCAGCAGGCGCTCCAGCCAGGGTTCGAAGCCCAGCCCGTTGGCGATGATCAGGTCGGCGCGGAGCAAGGCCTGGGCATCATCCGGGCTGGGTTCATAAAGGTGCGCGTCGGCGTCGGGACCGACCAGATTGGTCAGTTCGATATGCTCGCCACCGACCTCCCGCGTCATGTCGGCAAGGATGCTGAAGCTGGTCACGGCGCTGATCTTTTCGGCCGCCTGCAGGGAAAGGGGCAGCCAGAGGGCCAACAACAGAAACAGGTAACGCATGGGTGATACCTCAGACGGTCTGGATTGAAGCGCGCGAACGCAGCAGGCCATATACCGGGC
Organism: Pseudomonas sp. BAY1663; assembly: GCF_000582595.1. Taxonomy (NCBI): domain Bacteria; kingdom Pseudomonadati; phylum Pseudomonadota; class Gammaproteobacteria; order Pseudomonadales; family Pseudomonadaceae; genus Pseudomonas; species Pseudomonas sp. BAY1663. Next base: position 19,845 of record NZ_AZSV01000011.1, on the reverse strand, counting down.
CCGCAACGACTGAAATCAGGTAGAACACCCCCGCCAGCAGCACGATGCACGGCCCGCTGGGCAGGCTGGCGTAGAACGACAGCAGCAGCCCCAGCCATACGCACAGGGCGCCCAGCAGCGCCGCCAGCGGCAACAGGACGGGCAGGCGTCGGCTCCAGAAGCGCGCGGCCGCAGCCGGCAGCATCATCAGCCCCACCACCATCAGCGCACCGATGGCCTGGAAGCCGATCACCAGGTTGAGCACCACCAGTGTCAGAAAGCCCGCATGGGCCAATGGCCCGATTCGGCTGACGCTGCGCAGGAACAACGGGTCCAGGCTGTCCAGCGCCAGGGCGCGGTAGATCAGTGCCAGCACCAGCAGCTGAACGCCGCCGTGGCGAGCATGCCGCTGAGGGTGTCGGCGTCCACGGCCAGCGCGGAGCCAAACAGCAGGTGCAAGAGGTCGAGCTTGCGTCCCGCCAGGCCGAGCAGCAGCACGCCGCTGGCCAGCGAAATGGGATAAAGCGCGGCGAGGCTGGCGTCTTCGCGCAAGCCGGTACGGCGGCTGACCCAGGCCGCTGCGCCGGCCATGCCGAGCCCGGCGGTCAGGCCACCGAGCGTCAGTGCCGGGAGGCTGAGACCGAACAGCCAGAATGCCAGCGCCGCACCCGGCAGGATGCCGTGGGCGATGGCATCGCCGATCAGACTCATCCGCCGCAGGATCAGGAAGACACCCAGCGGCGCCGCGCTGCAGGCCAGCGCCACGCCGCCGAGCAGCGCGCGGCGCATGAAGGCGAACTCGGCAAAGGGGCTCCAGAGCAGATCGGCCATCACGCCACTCGCCCGAGCGGATCACGATCGAGTAGCTGATCGATCGGCGCTGCGACGCAGCCGTTGCGCGCGATACGCAGTGCGTTGCAGCGCTTCTCCCGAAGGCTGTCGAGGTTGTGGCTGACCAGCACCAGCGTTCTGCCTTGCTGCTGCCAGCGTCGGAGGTGCTGCCAGAGCAGATCGAGACCGGTCTCGTCGAGTGCCGCCTCGGGTTCGTCGAGCAGCAGTACCTGCGCATCGGTCAGGCTCATCCGGGCCAGCAGCGCCCGCTGCAGTTCCCCACCGGACAGCGCGTGCAGGCCCTGGGTCTGCAGATCGAGCAAGCCCCAGTCGGCCAGTACCTGACGTAGCCGCGCCTGGCGTTCGCTACGGCCGAGCCGACTGCCCCAGAAACCGCCCCTGACCAGCTCCAGCAGACGTATCGGAAATTGCCGGTCGATCTGTTGCTGCTGCGGCAGATAGGCCACACCGCCCGGGCGCGCCACGCTCATTCGAATGTGACCGGCCAGGGAGCGATCGAGCCCGGCCAATACCCGCAGCAGGCCACTCTTGCCCGCGCCGTTGTTGCCGATCACCGCCGTCAGACTGCCGGCAGGCAGTTGCAGGTTGAGAGGCGGCGTGAGCGCACGCCCGCCGGCGCCCCACTGCAAGTCATGGCATTCGATCACGATCACAAACTCCATCTCCGCGCCGCCCGATACGATGTGTGGCAAGGTTTATCGCCAGAAGATAGAAGTTATAACATAACATTACGAACAAAGCGTACTACCGCGAAGTGGCGCGGCGGGAGGCTGATGCGAAGCGACTACCCGATGAATCCGGAGCACCGCGATGAGTTCGCGGGAGGCTCCGAGAGGAACCGCGGAGCGCGGGCTAGCGGGCCGTCCGCGCCTTCTTCTTCATCAGGGTCAGGTGCGAGAAGACCGCGTGCAGGTCGTTCGAGGCGCTGTCTTCCTCGAGGTTGAGCTTGCTGTCGATGTGATCCATGTGATGCATCATCAGGCTCACCGCCCGGTCGCTGTCGCGCGCGGCGATGGCATCGATCAGTTCGTTGTGCTCGTCGTAGGAACAATGCGAGCGGCTACCGCTCTCGTACTGGGCGATGATCAGCGAGGTCTGCGACACCAGGCTGCGCTGGAAACTCACCAGCGGTGCATTCTTCGCCGCCTCGGCGAGCTTGAGGTGGAACTCGCCGGACAGGCGGATGCCCGCGCCGCGGTCGCCGCGGGCGAAGCAGTCGCGCTCGTCCGTCACCATCTGCCGCAGCTCGGCGAGCTGTTCGTCGCTGGCATGCTGCACCGCCAGCTCGGTGATCGCACGTTCCACCAGGCGGCGGGCGAAGAAGATCTGCCGCGCCTCGTCGACGCTCGGGCTGGCGACCACCGCGCCACGATTGGGCCGCAGCAGCACCACGCCTTCATGGGCCAGGCGCGACAATGCGCGGCGGATGATGGTGCGGCTGACGCCGAAGATTTCCCCCAGCGCTTCCTCGCTGAGCTTGGTGCCCGGTGCCAGGCGCTGCTCGAGGATGGCGTCGAAGATGTGCGCATAAACGATATCGTCCTGCGTCCCGGTGCGAGTCTTGCCGGTCTTGCCCGGCTTCTTCAGGGGCTGCAATTGTTCGTTCATCGGGGGCTCGCATATGAGGTGTCGGCAAGGCAGAACTTTACTGCGTTCACGCAGCGGCGGGCAGTTCGCCGAGCAAAATAAAGCGAAAGAAAAGTCGCATATATTGTGCACAATCAACTTTTTACGCCTTTCCTGGGACTTCCGCTAAAGCCCCTGAATAGCTGCCACATGGCGACTCGACACCAGTGTTTCCGACAAAACGGCTGCTTATTCCGTTTCATCGTTTGCATTTTTTGTATACAAACGCATAATCCAGTGAGCATTTCTGACCTTTCGGTCAACTACCGGAACAGGATGCGCCTACCATCACCCGCCCCTCGGGAGTACTTGCGCTCCGGGTGATCGACAACAAGAACGATGAGGAACACCCAGTGGAAAGCATCAAGCAGGAACACAAGGCTGCGCACCTGCAGCACAAGGCACCCGGCTGGCTCGACCGCTTCTTCAGGCTCAGCGAGCACCGCACCAGCGTCCGCACCGAGCTGCTCGCCGGCCTGACGACCTTCGTCACCATGGCCTACATCATCTTCGTCAACCCCAACATCATGGCCGACGCCGGCGTCGATCACGGCGCGGCGTTCGTCGCCACCTGCATCGGCGCCGCGCTCGGCTGCTTCCTCATGGGCCTGTACGCCAACTGGCCGGTGGGCCTGGCGCCGGGCATGGGGCTGAACGCCTTCTTCACCTACACGGTGGTCGGCGAGATGGGCTACAGCTGGCAGATCGCCCTCGGTGCGGTGTTCATCTCCGGCGTGCTGTTCATGATCATGAGCCTGTCGCGCATCCGCGAATGGCTGCTCAACAGCATCCCCATGAGCCTGCGCTTCGCCATGGGCGCCGGGGTCGGGCTGTTCCTCGGGCTGATCGGCCTGAAGACCGCCGGCATCGTCGTCGACAGCCCGGCCACGCTGCTGACCATGGGCTCGTTCGGCGAACCCTCGGCGCTGCTGGCGGCGATCTGCTTCCTGCTGATCGCCGTGCTCAGCCACCGCAACGTGTTCGGCGCGATTCTGGTCAGCATGCTCGCGGTCACCGGCATCGGCTGGACGCTGGGGCTGGTGGAGTACAACGGTCTGGTGTCGATGCCGCCGAGCCTGGCACCGACCTGGCTGGCGATGGACATCGCCGGCGCGCTCGACGTGGCGATGATCAGCGTGATCCTCGCCTTCCTCTTCGTGAACATGTTCGACACCGCCGGCACGCTGATGGGCGTGGCGCACCGTGCGCAGCTGGTCGACGCGGACGGCAAGATCCAGAACCTGTCCCGCGCACTGAAAGCCGACAGCACCTCCAGCGTGGTCGGCGCCTTCGTCGGTTGCCCGCCGGTGACCAGCTACGTGGAAAGCGCCTCGGGCGTCGCCGCCGGCGGGCGCACCGGGCTGACCGCGATCACCGTCGGCGTGCTGTTCCTCGCCGCGATGTTCTTCGCCCCGCTGGCCGGCATGATCCCCGCCTACGCCACCGCCGGCGCGCTGATCTACGTGGCGATGCTGATGATGAGCGGCATGGCGCACATCGACTGGGAAGACCTCACCGACACCATCCCGGCGATCGTCACCGTGGTGATGATGCCGCTGACCTTTTCCATCGCCAACGGCATCGCCCTGGGCTTTCTCACCTATGCGACGCTCAAGCTGCTGACCGGCCAGCGCGACAAGGTGTCGATCAGCCTGTATGCGCTCTGTGTCATATTCATCGCCAAATTCGCGTTTCTCTGAACCGGGCCGGCAGCGCCCGGCTCACCACGGCCCCACAGCCTCGCGGTGGGGCTTTTGCTTTGGCTATAGGAGGCCCTCATGACCCTGGAGATGTGGCTGTTGTTCGCGGGTGCGGCGCTGGTGGTGATCCTCATCCCCGGCCCGCTGTCGCTGTTGATGATCAGCAACAGCCTGACCTACGGGGTGCGCCGCTCCTGGCCGGCCTTCCTCGGCGGCGTGACAGCCTCCATCGCCCTGCTCAGCGCCTCGGCGCTGGGCCTCGGCGCGCTGTTGCTGGCCTCGGAGCGGCTGTTCAGCACGCTCAAGCTGGTCGGTGCGCTGTACCTGTTCTACCTGGCCTGGCAGAGCTGGCAGGAGGCGCGCCAGGCACCCGCGGCGCGTGAGATCGAGAGCCCGGCGCTGGCCCCGCGCTTTGGTCGGCTGTTCGGCCGGGCCTTCATTCTCGGTGGCAGCAACCCGAAGGACATCCTGTTCTTCGCCGCCTTCCTGCCGCAGTTCCTCAGCGCGGGGCAGCCGTTGCTGCCGCAGCTGCTGGTGATGATCGTGACCTGGGCGGTGCTGGACCTGTGCTGCAAGCTGGCCTACGGGTTCGGCGCGCAGGGAGCGGCGCGCTATCTGCGCACCGGCAAGGGGCATGTCTGGTTCAACCGGACCAGTGCGGCACTGTTCGGGAGCGCGGGAGCGGCATCGTTGTTGAGCCGGTAAGGCTCGCCGGGCTTTTCCACCTATCGCCTCAGAGCCTGTTCACGATCTCGCGAGCAAAAACAGCATGTGCACATCGGGCCCGTAGGAGCCTGGGGGGGGACGCCGAGTCCTTGCCGGCGATGGATCGCCCGCAAGCGGGCGCCTACAAGGTTTCACCGTGCGCGTGGTGGGTTGAATACGTCCAGCCTGAGTCCACCACACCCCACAAAAAACCCGCCACGCGGGCGGGTAAAGGGACTCAGGGAGAGTCGTTGCACGGTAAACGGATTCAACTACCCCGGTAGGTGGAATAGCTGTAAGGCGAGATCAGCAGCGGCACGTGGTAATGCTCCTGCCCGGCATCGATGCCGAAACGCAGCACCACCACGTCGAGGAACGCCGGCTCGGCCAGTGCGGTTCCACGGCGGCGGTAGTAGTCGCCCGCACTGAACTGCAGCTGGTAGACGCCCGAGCGATAGGTGTCGCCTTCGAGCAGCGGACTGTCGCAACGACCGTCGGCATTGGTTTCGCGCGTGGCGACCCGTTCCAGGCCCTGCGCCTCGACGCGATACAGCTCGACCTTGATACCGCTGCCCGGACAACCGTGGGCAGCATCCAGTACGTGTGTGGTCAAACGGCCCACGGGCACCTCCGCTTCGATGGATGGAATGCGCTGGAGCATAGCATGCGCGCGCAGCCATTCAAGACAATTTCATAATAATCTTGTACACAATCGCAAAGACACGAGCTGGCCCGCTTCCTGCTGGGCTTTCCGGCGGCGGACGACGTGGATTGGCGCGCCTCGCCGGACAAGCGGAGGCAACGGGTGGCAAATTTCTTATTTACAAAGCGCAAATCGTTTTGTATACAATCTCAACATCCGGTCGCCCCTTCACGACCCGCCACACAGGAAGCATCACAGTGAGCGCCGACTACCCACGCGATCTCATCGGTTACGCCAGCAACCCTCCCCATCCGCATTGGCCGGGCGAGGCCCGCATCGCCCTGTCCTTCGTGCTCAATTACGAGGAAGGTGGTGAGCGCTGCGTGTTGCACGGCGACAAGGAGTCCGAGGCGTTCCTCTCCGAGATGGTCGCCGCGCAGCCGCTGCAGGGCGTGCGCCACATGAGCATGGAGTCGCTCTACGAATACGGCAGCCGCGCCGGCGTCTGGCGCCTGCTCAAGCTGTTCGAGCGCCACGATATCCCGCTGACCATCTTCGCCGTGGCCATGGCCGCCCAGCGTCATCCGGAGGTGATCCGCGCGATGGCCGCCGCCGGCCACGAGATCTGCAGCCACGGCTACCGCTGGATCGACTACCAGTACATGGACGAGGCCACCGAGCGCGAGCACATGCTCGAGGCCATCCGCATCCTCACCGAGCTGACCGGCGAACGCCCGGTCGGCTGGTACACCGGGCGCACCGGCCCCAACACCCGGCGCCTGGTGCGCGAGGAAGGCGGCTTCCTCTACGACTCGGACACCTACGACGACGACCTGCCTACTGGGACCCGGAATCGACCCCGGACAAGCCGCACCTGGTGATCCCCTACACGCTGGACACCAACGACATGCGCTTCACCCAGGTGCAGGGCTTCAACAGCGGCGACGACTTCTTCACCTACCTCAAGGACGCCTTCGACGTGCTCTACGCCGAAGGCTGCGACGGCGCGCCGAAGATGCTCTCGATCGGCATGCACTGCCGCCTGCTCGGCCGCCCGGCACGCATCGCCGCGCTGGCGCGCTTCATCGACTACGTGAAGGGCCACGACGGCGTCTGGTTCGCCCGCCGCGCCGATATCGCCCGCCACTGGCACGCCACCCACCCGTTCAAGCAAGAGGGCGCACAATGAGCCGCTTCCAGACCCTGACCCCGTCCCAGCTCGACCGCGACGCGTTCGTCGCCGCCTTCGCCGACATCTACGAGCACTCGCCCTGGGTCGCCGAACAGGCCTACGACCGCGGCGTGGACGCCAGCCTCGACGACATCGACGCCCTGCACCGGCGCATGGCCGACGTCCTCCTCGGCGCGCCGCACGAGGCCCAACTGGCGCTGATCAACGCGCACCCGGACCTCGCCGGCAAGGCCGCCATCCGCGGCGAGCTCACCGCCTCCTCCACCTCGGAACAGGCCGGCGCCGGCATCCATGAGTGCAGCGCCGAGGAATTCGCCCGCTTCACCGAACTCAACGACGCCTACAAGGCCCGGTTCGGCTTCCCCTTCATCAAGGCGGTGAAAGGCAGCAACCGGCACCAGATCCTGGCGGCCTTCGAGGAGCGCATCCACAACACGCCCGCGCAGGAATTCGCCACGGCGCTGGCCGAGATCAACAAGATCGCCCTGTTCCGACTGCAGGCCATGTAGCCGGAACGGGCAAACAGGCAACACCGCAACACAGGCAATAAAGGCAGAAACCGCTCCACTCAACTCAAGGCAGATCGCGATGAAAGCTTACGCCGTACCCTTCGAGAAATACGTCAACCTGGCCGACGCCCGCCTGGGCACCCGCGCCATCTCCGTCACCGACGACTGGTTCGCCGACGTCAACCGGCTGTTCCAGCCGACGCCGGCCGTATGGAAGGAGGGCGTGTTCGATGACAACGGCAAGTGGATGGACGGCTGGGAATCGCGCCGCAAGCGGTTCGAGGGCTACGACCACGCGGTGATCCGCCTGGGCGTGCCGGGCTGGATCAAGGGCGTTGACATCGACACCAGCCACTTCACCGGCAATTTCCCGCCGTCGGCATCGCTGGAGGCCTGCTTCGTCGCCGAGGGCGACCCGACCGACGCCACCGTCTGGACGGAAATCCTCCCGGCGGTGGAGCTTCAGGCAACAGCCATCACTACCACGAGATCGCCTTCGAGCAGCCGATCAGCCACCTGCGCTTCAACATCTATCCGGATGGCGGCGTGGCGCGCCTGCGCGTGCACGGCATCCCGTTCCGCGACTGGAGCGCCATCGGCGACAACCAGCAGGTCGATCTGGCCGCCGCGCTCAACGGCGGTCGCGCCCTGGCCTGCTCCGACGAGCACTTCGGCCGCATGAGCAACATCCTCAACCCGAATCGTGGCGAGAACATGGGCGACGGCTGGGAAACCGCGCGCCGCCGCACCCCGGGCAACGACTGGGTGATCGTCGCCCTCGGCCATCCGGGCGAGATCGAGCGCATCGTCGTCGACACCCTGCACTTCAAGGGCAACTACCCGGACAGCTGCTCGATCCAGGCGGCCTACGTCAAGGGCGGCACCGACAGCCAGATCGAGACCCAGAGCCTGTTCTGGCGCGAGCTGCTGCCGAGCCAGAAACTGCAGATGCACGCCGAGCACGAGTTTGCCGAGCAGATCGCCCCGCTCGGCCCGGTGACCCACGTGCGCCTGAACATCTTCCCGGACGGCGGCGTCAGCCGGCTGCGCCTGTTCGGCAAGGTAGCGCGCTAACGGCTACGGCGGCGGCATCGGTCAGATTCCGCTCCATGCGTAGGCACATAACCCTGTAGGAGCGAGCTTGCTCGCGAATGACGCAACCCAGGATCGCGAGCAAGCTCGCTCCTACATCCTCCAGACAACGAGAACAGCATGCGCACATTGACCATCGAACCGCTGACCAAGGACGCCTTCGCCCCCTTCGGCGACGTCATCGAGACCGACGGCAGCGAGTATTTCATGATCAACAACGGCTCCACCCGTCGCTACCACAAGCTGGCGACGGTGGAGACCGCGCAGCCGGAAGACCGCGCGATCATCAGCATCTTCGCCGCCGAGGCGCTCGAGATGCCGCTGGCCATCCGCATGCTGGAGCGCCATCCGCTGGGCAGCCAGGCCTTCGTGCCGCTGCTCGGCCACCCCTTTCTGGTCGTGGTCGCGCCACCTGGCGATGCACCTGTACCGGGCCACGTCCGCGCATTCGTCAGCAATGGCAGGCAGGGCGTCAATTACCACCGCGGCGTCTGGCACCACCCGGTGCTGACGATCGAAAAGCGGGATGAATTCCTGGTGGTCGATCGCAGCGGTTCTGGCAACAACTGCGACGAGTACTTCTTCACGGAGAGTGAACAGCTTCTCCTCGACCCCCAATCGGAATCGCGCTGAGCATCTGCCGCGTCCGCGACGTGCTCGAGCCGGTTCCCACAAGAAGAAACAGCGGCCGCTTCGCCGGCCGTGCGAGAGGTAAACAAAAGTGGACGCACATCTGACCGAATGGCTGAACCTGGGTATTCGCTGGATTCACATGATCGTCGGCATCGCTGGATCGGTGCCTCTTTCTATTTCGTCTGGCTGGAGAACAACCTCAACCGCAGCAACCCTCGCGAAGGGCTCTCGGGTGACCTCTGGGCCATCCACGGTGGCGGCATCTACCACCTGGAGAAATACAAGCTGGCCCCGCCGCAGATGCCGGAGAACCTCCACTGGTTCAAGTGGGAGGCCTACACCACCTGGCTCTCGGGCGTCGCCCTGCTGATGGTGGTCTACTACCTCAACCCGAGCCTCTACCTGATCGCGCCGGGCAGCGAGCTGTCCCCGGCCGCCGCCATCGCCATCGGCTTCGGCTCGCTGATCGTCGGCTGGTTCATCTACGACCTGCTCTGCGACTCGCCGCTGGGCAAGACGCCGGTCCTGCTCGGCCTGGTGCTGTTCGTGCTGGTGATCGCCGCCTGCTGGGGCTACTCGCAGATCTTCAGCGGCCGCGCGGCCTACATCCACACCGGCGCGCTGATCGGCACCATCATGGTCGGCAACGTGTTCCGCATCATCATGCCGGCCCAGCGCGCGCTGGTGGCGGCCATCGAGCAGAATCGCACGCCCGATCCGGTGCTGCCGGCCAAGGGCCTGCTGCGCTCGCGGCACAACAACTACTTCACCCTGCCGGTGCTGTTCATCATGATCAGCAACCACTTCCCGAGCACCTACGGCAGCCAGTACAACTGGCTGATCCTCGCCGCCCTCGGCGCGCTGTCGGTGCTGGCGCGGCACTACTTCAACACCCGCCATGACAGCAACCGCTTCGCCTGGGCGCTACCGGCCGCCGCGGTGGGCATGATCTGCCTGGCCTTCGTCACCTCGCCCGTGCGCCAGCCCGCCGCGCCGGATGTCGCCGCCAGTACCCCGCAGGCGGCCGGCAGCGCGCAGCAACAGGGCAGCGACGACTTCGCCAAGGTCAGCCAGGTGATCCACGAGCGCTGCACCGTCTGCCACTCGGCGCAGCCGAGCAGCCCGATGTTCAGCGCCGCGCCGGCCGGGGTGATGTTCGATACGCCGCAGCAGATCCGCCAGTTGGCACCGAAGATCCACGCGCAGAGCGTCGCCAGCCAGATCATGCCGCTGGGCAACATCACCCAGATGACCCAGGACGAGCGCGACCTGCTCGCCAGCTGGATCGCCAAGGGCGCCAGCATCGACTGACGCCGCCGGGCCGTTCTCCCACGGGTACGGCCCGCCCCCTTCCAACAAGAGCCAACACGACCGCACAACGAAATACCCGGCCCCTCCGAGAGGGGGCTATCGCGACCGCCAACAACAAGAATCGCCCGAGGTGTTTTGCATGAACGACGTCAACGAGCCGGCCGGCGCCTCGCGCCGGCTGCCGCCCCTGCAACTGCTCCTGGTGAGCCTGCAGCACGTGCTGCTGATGTACGGCGGCGCCGTCGCCGTCCCACTGATCGTCGGCCAAGCGGCCGGCCTGCCCCGCGAGGACATCGCCCTGCTGATCAACGCCGACCTGCTGGTGGCCGGCATCGCCACGCTGGTGCAGTCGCTGGGCATCGGCCCGGCCGGCATCCGCATGCCGGTAATGATGGGCGCCAGTTTCGCCGCGGTGAGCAGCATGGTGGTCATGGCCGGCATGCCCGGCGTCGGCCTGCCCGGCATCTTCGGCGCCACCATCGCCGCCGGGCTGTTCGGGCTGCTGATCGCGCCCTTCGTCTGCAAGATCGTGCGCTTCTTCCCGCCGCTGGTGACCGGCACGGTGATCACCTCGATCGGCCTCTCGCTGTTCCCAGTGGCGGTCAACTGGGCAGGCGGCGGCAGCGGCGCGTCGCAGTTCGGCGCCCTGCACTATCTCGGCATCGCCGCGGCGGTGCTGCTCACCATCCTGCTGATCAACCAGTTCCTGCGCGGCTTCTGGGTCAACGTCTCGGTGCTGATCGGCATGGCGCTGGGCTATGTGCTGGCCGCCAGCCTGGGCATGGTCGATCTCTCGGGGCTGGCCCAGGCACCGAGTCTGCAGGTGGTGGCGCCGAACCACTTCGGCGCGCCGACGTTCTCGCTCGCGCCGATCCTGTCGATGTGCCTGGTGGTGGTGATCATCTTCGTCGAGTCGGCCGGCATGTTCCTCGCGCTCGGCAAGATCACCGGCGAGAGCATCGATCCCAAACGCCTGCGCCGCGGCCTGCTGTGCGACGCCGGCGCCACCTTCCTGGCCGGTTTCATGAACACCTTCACCCATTCCTCGTTCGCGCAGAACATCGGCCTGGTGCAGATGACCGGCGTGCGCAGCCGCTACGTCACCGCCCTGGCCGGGGTGATCCTCGTCAGCCTCAGCCTGCTGCCCAAGGCCGCCTTCCTGGTCGCGTCGATTCCGGCCGCCGTGCTCGGCGGCGCCGGCATCGCGATGTTCGGCATGGTGGCGGCCACCGGCATCAGGATCCTGCAGGAAGCCGACATCGGCGATCGCCGCAACCAGCTGCTGGTCGCCGTGAGCATCGGCCTGGGCATGGTGCCGGTGGTGCGCCCGGAATTCTTTGCCCAGCTGCCGCACTGGATGGAACCGATCACCCACAGCGGCATCGCCGTGGCCACCCTCAGCGCGGTGACCCTCAACCTGCTGTTCAACGTGCTCGGCGGCGCCGAGCGCGGCGCGCTGACGGGCGCCAGCGCGGGTCATCGCTGAGACTGCGCATTCGTCGCAGGCCAGAGGCCCGCCATCGCGCGGGCCTCGTCCTTTTTACCGGGCCGATTGCGTTCGATCGCCCGTTGTCATGCCGGCTTGGCTAAAATGCGCCGCCCCTGCCCTGCCGGATGCCACCGATGTTAGAAGCCAGCTGGATCGCCTTCGCCTTCACCCTGGGCCTATTCGCCCGTGCCATCGGCCTGCCGCCGCTGATCGGCTATCTGGGCGCCGGCTTCGCCCTGGCCGCGATCGGCGAACATGTCGGCGTGGGCAAGCAGGACGGTGTGATTCTCCAGCACCTGGCGCACCTCGGCGTGCTCCTGCTGCTGTTCACCGTCGGCCTCAAGCTCAAGCTGGGCAACCTGGTGCGCCGCGAGGTGATCGGCGGCAGCCTGCTGCACTTCGCCATTTCCAGCGTGCTGGTGCTGCCGGCGATCGTGCTGTTCTTCGATGCCAGCTGGCAGGACAGCCTGCTGCTGGCCATCGGCCTGTCCTTTTCCAGTACCGTGCTGGCGGCCAAGGTGCTGGAGGGCAAGCGTGAACTGCGCGCCTTCCACGGCCGGGTGGCGATCGGCGTACTGATCATCCAGGACCTGATCGCCCTGGTGGTGATGAGCCTGGCCAGCGGCAAGACCCCGTCGGCCTGGGCGCTGCTGGTGTTCCTGCTGCCGCTGCTGCGGCCGCTGCTGTTCCGCCTGCTCGACCACAGCGGCCACGAGGAACTGCTGGTCCTGCTCGGCCTGATGCTGGCGCTGGTGGTCGGCGGCGCGGGATTCGAGGCGGTCGGGCTGAGCTCGGAACTCGGCGCCCTGGCCTTCGGCGCCATGCTCGCCAAGCATCCGCGCGCCACCGAGCTGTCCAATTCGCTGTGGGCGATCAAGGAAGTCTTCCTGGTCGGGTTTTTCCTGCAGATCGGCATCGGCGGCCTGCCGGATGCCAACGCGATGATCTTCGCCGCCGTGGTGGCGCTGCTGCTTCCACTCAAGGGCGTGCTGTTCTTCTTCCTCTTCCTCAGCTTCCGCCTGCGTGCGCGCAGCGCCTTCCTCAGCGCCGCGAGCCTGACCAACTACAGCGAGTTCGGCCTGATCGTCGCCAGCGTGGTGCTGCCGCAGTGGCTGACGCCGCTGGCGATCAGCGTGGCACTGTCGTTCGTGATTTCGGCGCAGCTCAACCGCGTCGCCCACCCACTGTACGAGCGCCTGGCCAAGCGGCTGATCCCGCTGGAGCGCGACATCCGCCACCCCGACGAACAGCCGGTGTCGCTGGGCTGCGCGCAGATCCTGGTGATGGGCATGGGTCGTACCGGACGCGCCGCCTACGATCACCTGCAGCGCAAGGGCTTCCGCCTGGCCAGCCTGGACTCCGACCCGGTGATGGTGGAGCGCAACGCCAAGGAAGGCCGCAACGTGTTCTTCGCCGATGCCGAAGACCAGCTGTTCTGGCAGAACCTGGCGATGAACGACGTGCAGGCCGTGGTGCTGGCGATGAACGATCCCGAGGCCAAGATCATTTCCACCACCAAGCTGCGCGCCATCGGCTTCAAGGGCCTGATCGTGTCCCATGCCATGTACGAGGACATCGCCCTGCGCATCCAGGCCGCCGGCGCGGACCACACCTACCTGACCATGACCGAGGCCGGCACCGGCCTGGCCGAGAACGTCGCCCGGGAGCTGCAGCCGCAGGCCTGAGCGCCGCGCCGGGACGATTGCATTGTTCGGAAACACAACGGCGGCCGCAGATCGTGCCGGCCGGCAAGCACTTGGGTAAGCTTCGACGGCATCGGACCATCCAGAGGCGCCGGCCATGCCCGACCGCTCGACCACCCGCCCCCGCGAACAGTCGCAACCGAGCTGGCACACCCTGCCGGCCGCCGGAGTCGAAACGCAGTTGCAAAGCGGCCCGGCCGGGCTGGCGGACGACGAAGTGGCGCGGCGCATCGGCCAGTACGGTCCCAACCGCCTCACCCCGTCCAAGCGCCGCAGCACGCTGATGCGGCTGCTGATGCAGTTCCACAACATCCTGCTCTACGTGATGCTCGGCGCGGCGCTGATCACCGCCATCCTCGGCCACTGGGTCGATACCGGCGTGCTGCTCGCCGCCGTGGTGATCAATGCCATCATCGGCTTCATCCAGGAAGGCAAGGCCGAGGCCGCGCTGGACGCCATCCGCGCCATGCTCTCGCCGCATGCCACGGTGGTGCGCGGCGGCGAGCGCCGGCAGATAGACGCCGCCGAGCTGGTGCCGGGCGACCGCGTGCTGCTGGTTTCCGGCGACCGCGTGCCGGCCGACCTGCGCCTGCTGAAGGTGAAGGAACTGCGCGTCGAGGAGGCCGCGCTCACCGGCGAGTCCCTGCCGGTGGAAAAAGGCACCGAGGCGGTGGCCGCCGACGCGCCGCTCGGCGATCGCTACGGCATGGCCTACTCCGGCACGCTGGTGGTATTCGGCCAGGCGACCGGTATCGTCGTCGCCACCGGCGCGGCGACCGAGCTGGGCAAGATCAACCAGATGCTCACCGGCATCCGCAACCTGACCACCCCATTGCTGCGCCAGGTGGATCATTTCGGCCGCTGGCTGGCCTTTGCCGTGCTGGCCGCCTCCGCCGCCACCTTCGTCCTCGGCACGCTCTGGCGCGGCCATGCGGCCGCCGACATGTTCATGATGGTGGTGGCCCTGGCCGCCTCGGCGATTCCCGAGGGCCTGCCGGCGATCATGACCGTCACCCTGGCCCTGGGCGTGCAGCGCATGGCCCAGCGCAACGCGATCATCCGGCGCCTGCCGGCGGTGGAAACCCTGGGCTCGGTGACGGTGATCTGCTCCGACAAGACCGGCACCCTCACCCGCAACGAGATGACCGTGCAGCGGGTGGTCAGCGCCGATCACGTATTCGACGTCTCCGGGGTGGGCTACGAGCCCGTGGGCGATTGCCGCCTCGACGACAAGATCGTCGATCCCGAACATTACCCCGCGCTGGCGCTGGCGATCCGCACCGGCGTGCTGTGCAACGATGCCCACCTCCAGCAGCAGGCCCACCAGTGGCGCGTCATGGGCGACCCCACCGAGGGCGCGCTGCTGGTGCTGGGCAGCAAGGTCGGCTTCAGCCGGCACGTGGCCGACGGCGCCTGGCCGCGGCTGGATTCGATTCCTTTCGAGTCGCAGCACCGTTTCATGGCCTCCTACCACCATGATAGCGACGGCGCGCCCTGGATCTTCGTCAAGGGCGCGCCCGAACGCCTCCTGGACATCTGCGACAGCCAGGCCGGCCATGCTGGCGACCAGCCCATCGACCGCGACTACTGGCGGCGCATGGCGAGCGACACCGCGGCCAAGGGCCTGCGCCTGCTGGCGCTGGCCTGCAAGCGCGCCGCGCCGGCGAACGGCCAGCTGGCTTTCGCCGACGTCGAAACCGGCTACACCCTGCTGGCACTGGTCGGCATCATCGACCCGCCGCGCGAGGAGGCCATCGTCGCGGTGGACGAATGCCATCGGGCCGGTATCCGCGTGAAGATGATCACCGGCGACCACGCCGAGACCGCGCGGGCCATCGGCGCCCAGCTCGCCATCGGCGTCGGCAAGCCGGCGGTGACCGGTGCCGAAGTGGCGCTGATGGACGAGGCCGCCCTGCGCCAGGTCGCCATGGACGTCGACGTGTTCGCCCGCGCCAGCCCGGAACACAAGCTGCGCCTGGTGCAGGCCCTGCAGGACGGCGGCCAGGTGGTGGCCATGACCGGCGACGGGGTCAACGATGCGCCGGCGCTCAAGCGCGCCGACGTCGGCGTGGCCATGGGCCTGAAGGGCACCGAGGCGGCCAAGGAGGCCGCGGACATGGTGCTCGCCGACGACAACTTCGCCACCATCGCCTCCGCCGTGCGCGAAGGCCGCGCGGTCTACGACAACCTGAAGAAGTTCATCCTGTTCATGCTGCCCACCAACGGAGGCGAGGCGCTGGTGGTGATCGCGGCGATCCTCTTCGAACTCACCCTGCCGCTGACGCCGGCGCAGGTGCTGTGGATCAACATGGTCACCTCCAGCACCCTGGGCCTGGCGCTGGCCTTCGAGCCGGCCGAACGCGGCATCATGGGCCGCCGGCCGCGCCCGCCGGGCGAGGCCCTGCTGTCGGGCTTCTTCGTCTGGCGGGTGCTGATGGTGTCGGTGCTGATGATGACCGGCGCCCTCGGCCTGTTCCTCTGGGAAATGCACAGCAGCGGCAACGTCGAGGCGGCGCGCACCATGGCGGTCAATGCGGTGGTGATGGCGGAGATGTTCTACCTGCTCAACAGCCGCTCGATCCTCGCCTCGGTCGTCAACCGCCAGGGCCTGACGGGCAATCCCTACGTGCTGCTGGCCATCGCCGCCTGCATTCCCCTGCAACTGGCCTTCACCCACGCGCCGCTCATGCAGTCGATCTTCGCTTCGACCGCTCTGTCGCCGCTGCAGTGGGGCCAGGTGGTCTGCGCCGGCCTGCTGGTGTTCGCCATGGCGGAACTGGAAAAGCTGGTGATCCGCCATACGCCGCTGGCCGCGCGAATAGCACCGGCCGGTGCACGCTGAGCCGCGCGCGGCGGCCCTGTTCGAAGCCGGACGGCACGCTCCGGTCCGGCTTCGCAACGGGCGTCAATCCCCCGTCACCGAGCGGCCAGCGGCGCATAAAAATTGTGCACAATATTAAAATTAATTGTTTATTAGCCTGTCTACAGATTGCTATAGTCCGAACATCCTGACCGACCGAACAGGTTTCGGCGGCCAGCGAAAGAGGTGCCGTGAAGCCTCGCAAGCCCATGACCGTACAACAACAAATGGCAGGCTTAACAATGACCGCAACCGAAACCAGGAGCGGCAGCGCTCCGCAAGCGAACCAGGACCTCATCTACCAGCTGGAGGACCGGCCCGCCCCGCTTCCCGCCATCTTCGCCGCCGTGCAGCACGTCCTGGCGAGTTTCGTCGGCATCATCACCCCCACCCTGATCATCGGCAGCGTGCTCGGCCTCGGCCAGTACGTGCCCTACCTGGTCAGCATGGCGCTGTTCGTCTCCGGCATCGGCACCTTCATCCAGGCCAGGCGCATCGGTCCCATCGGCGCCGGCATGCTCTGCCTGCAGGGCACCAGCTTCGGCTTCCTCAGCGCCATCCTCGCGGCCGGCTTCATCGTCAAGGGCCGTGGCGGCAGTCCCGAGGACATCCTCGCCACGCTGTTCGGCATCGGCTTCTGCGCCGCCTTCGTCGAGATCGCCTTCAGCCAGTGCATCAACAAACTGCGGCGGGTGATCACCCCGGTGGTCACCGGCACCATCATCTGCCTGATGGGCCTCTCGCTGATCAAGGTCTCGATGACCGACATCGCCGGCGGCTACGGCGCCGAGGACCCCGGCGCCTTGCGCAACCTGGCGCTGGCCGGGCTGGTGCTGGGCACCATCATCGTGCTCAACCGCTTCGGCATGCCGCTGCTGCGGCTGTCGGCGGTGATCGTCGCGCTGACCATCGGCTATTTCGCCGCCTGGCTGATGGGCCTGGTGGATTTCTCCAGCCTCGCCACGCTGCCGACGTTCAGCGTGCCGCAGCCGTTCAGGTTCGGCTTCGCCTTCGACTGGATGGCCTTCATCCCGATCGCGGTGATCTTCCTCATCACCCCGCTGGAAACCGCCGGGGACCTGACCGCCAATTCGATGATCTCGCGCCAGCCGGTCCGTGGCCCGCTGTACCTGCGGCGGATCAGGGGCGGCATTCTCGGCGACGGCTGCAGTTCGGTGATCGCCGCGGTATTCAACAGCCTGCCGATGACCACCTTCAGCCAGAACAACGGCGTGATCCAGCTGACCGGGGTCGCCAGCCGCCACGTCGGCCGCTACATCGCGGCGATCCTGATCCTGCTGGCGCTGTTTCCGGCGGTGGGTGGCGTGCTGCAGGCGATGCCCAAGCCGGTCCTCGGCGGCGCCACGCTGATCATGTTCGGCACCGTCGCCATCGCCGGCATCAAGATCCTCGCCGAAGCCGGCCTGAACCGCCGCAACATGCTCATCGTCTCGATCTCGCTGGGCCTCGGGCTCGGCGTCGCGGCGGTACCCGAGGTGCTCAGTCATCTGCCTGAAGTATTGAAGAATATTTTCGGCTCGCCGATTACCATCGGCGCCTTCAGCGCGATCCTGCTCAATCTCTTCCTGCCGCGTGAGCCGGGCGAAGAGGACGTCTTCGACCCCGAAGAGCTGATCGAGGATGCCGTGGGCACCAACACCCTGTCGGTGAACATCCCCGATTACCGGGAGCACGACGGCCACCGCCGCGACGCCATGCCACAGGCCGCCAGGGCCGATTCCACCGGCTGAACGGCGCACGCCTCGCTTCCCGCCGCCGCGACCTTCGCCCAGAATACGCGCCCGGTCGCGCTCGGCCTCGCCCGATAAAAAAACACACAGGAACCCTCCACATGCAACTGAAGACTGCCCCACTCTGCCTCGCCCTCAGCGGCGCCCTGATCGCGACCCCGGCGCTGGCCGGCGACCTGCTGCACTGGCAGGACAACAGCCTGACCTACCTGTACGGCAAGGACTACAAGATCGACCCGGACACCCAGCAGACCGTCACCTTCGAGCACGCCAGCGGCTGGGCCTGGGGCGACATGTTCCTGTTCGTCGACAACATCTGGTTCAACGGCGTCAGCGGTAACGACGGCCACACCTACTACGGCGAATTCAGCCCGCGCCTGTCGCTGGGCAAGATCAGCGGCCGCGAGCTGTCGTTCGGCCCGGTCAAGGACGTGCTGGTCGCCGCCACCTACGAACGCGGCGAAAGCTCGGCCGACGGCGTGCCGAACCAGAACTACCTGCTCGGCCCGGCGGTGGACCTGGAGCTGCCCGGCTTCGACCGCTTCGCCCTCAACCTCTACTACCGCAAGCCCGATGGCTCAACCGGGCGCGCCTCCGGCCAGTGGCAGGTCACCCCGACCTGGGCCATGACCTTCCCGGTCGGCAAGTCCGACATCCTCTTCGACGGCTTCATCGACTGGGTGGTCAACGACGCCGGCTCCGAGTCGCGTGGCGACTTCCTCTCGAAGAACCTGCACATCGTGCCGCAGATCAAGTACGACCTGGGCAAGGCGCTGGACTACACACCGGGCAAGCTCTACGTCGGTATCGAGTACGACTACTGGTCGGACAAGTACGGCATCGAAGACGGTGGCTACGTCAGCCGCAACTTCGTTGGCAAGACCGACCAGAACACCTTCAGCGCCATCGTCAAGGCGCACTTCTAAGCGTCACGGCGAAGGGGCCAGCCCCCTTCGCCCGCCGCCCGGCGCTGGGTTGAGCGTCTCGCGAAGCCGGTGCTAGCATGCCGGCGGTCGTCGGCAAGCGACGGCAGCCAGCGAAAAGGCCCTATGTCCAGTATCCGTGAGCGCAACAAAGAGCTGATCCTGAAAGCCGCCAGCGAGGAATTCGCCGAGAAGGGCTTCGCCGCCACCAAGACCAGCGACATCGCCGCCCGCGCCGGGCTGCCCAAGCCCAACGTCTACTACTACTTCAAGTCCAAGGAAAACCTCTATCGCGAGGTACTGGAAAGCATCGTCGAGCCGCTGCTCGAAGCCTCGGCCCCGTTCAACCAGCCGGGCCATCCGGCCGAGGTGCTACGGGCCTACATCCGCACCAAGATCCGCATCTCCCGCGATCACGCCTGTGCATCCAAGGTGTTCGCCAGCGAGATCATGCACGGCGCCCCGCACCTGTCGCCGGAGCGCACCGCGCAGCTCAATGCCCAGGCTGCGCACAACATCGCCTGCATCCAGTGCTGGATCGACCAGGGCCTGATGGCCGACGTCGACCCGCATCACCTGCTGTTCAGCATCTGGGCAGCGACCCAAACCTACGCCGATTTCGACTGGCAGATCAGCACCGTCACCGGCAAGGCCCGCCTCGACGACGCCGATTACAACGCCGCTGCCGAGACCATCATCCGCATGGTGATCAAAGGCTGCGAGGTGAGTGACACCGCCGCGCCCGACTGAGCCTCCCGGTGCTTGCAGCCATAAAAAGAGGCTCGATATCGGACTGGCAAGATTGGGTGATGGTGCTGCTGTTCGGTTTGTCTGGAAGTTTGTCGTTAAATCGATTATCGAGTGTGCTGATACTTCC
>NZ_AZSV01000010.1:0-79220 GCF_000582595.1 Pseudomonas sp. BAY1663 | reverse complement strand
CCCGCCTGCAGCGCGCCGCCATTGCCGGCGAGCCCACCCAGCCCCTCACGCACCTGGTCGCCACGCTGCCCAGCGTTTTCTCCAGGCGAAAACCGCCGGCCACCGCCAGATAGGCACGCTGCCCGCTGCGGGCGAAGTCCAGGCGCAGGCGCTGCCCGCTGCGCAGCGCAAAGCGCGACCAGTTCGGCCGCGCCTCGCCATCCACACGGACCGGCATGTCCGCGCCGCAGATCGCCAGCCAGGTATCCACTTCGGCCTCGGCTTCGAAATCGCCCAGCGCGATCTCCAGCAGGGGCGTTCCCCAACGATTGCCCAGCAACCGATTGGCCCAGGCTGCGGCGTGCATATCCAGCGGGCCGCTCGGCGAAACGCCAGATGCTGCCAGCCGAAGCGGCCGGCATCCTGCAACAGGCTCAGTGGTCCGCTGCGGAGAACGCGCAGGCCCTTCATCTGCTGGCCTCGGCCTGGAACTGCACGGCATCGATGGCTGGAAGAGCACCCGATCCCCCGGCTGCAGGGGGCACGGCGGCTCCTTCGTGGCGTCGAACAGGCGCCAGGGGCAGCGGCCGAGCAGATGCCAGCCACCCGGCGAGGCCTGCGGATAGATCGCGGTCTGCCGCTCGGCGATCGCCAGCGAGCCCGCCGGAACCGTTGTGCGAGGAGTGGCGCGCCGCGGCAGCACGAGGCGTTGATCGAGCTCGCCGAGATAGGCGAATCCCGGCGCGAAACCGATTGCACCGACGCGATACTCCGTCGCGCAATGCACGGCGATGACCTCCTGCTGGCTCAGACCGCAGGCCCGGGCCACCTCGGCCAGGTCCGCCCCGGCGTACCAGATGGGAATCTCGTGCCGGCGCGGCGGCGATTGCCGTCCGACCTCGGCGGGCCAGCGGGCCAGCAGCGGCGCCAGGCGCTCGGCAACCTGCACATGGTCGGTCAGCAACAGATCGTAGTGCAGCAACAAGGTCGTCCAGCCCGGCACCAGATCGACGAGCCAGGGACCGAGTTCCCGGCGCGCGGCGTCCACCAATGTGGCGATCTGCAGCGGCAACTCCGGATAGGGCTGTTCGGCCAGCACCACCAGCAGCGCCTCGGCGCCAATCGGCTGCAGGCGAATCATGCGGCGTCGAGCAAGGCCCGCAGGCGGCGCAATATTGCCAGCGATTCCGGATTGTCACCGTGCACGCAGAGGCTGTCCGCATGCAGCCGCAGCGGCTTGCCGTCCTGGTCGGCGAACGGCTCGCCCCGGGCGATCGCCAGCGCCTGGTCGAGAATGCGCTGCGGTTCGCGATGCACGGCGTGCTCCAGCCGGCGCGGCGCCAGCTGGCCGTCGGCCTGGTAGGCCCGGTCGGCGAACCCTTCGAACAGCAACGGCACGCCGGCGGCTTCGGCCAGGGCAATCTCCCGCCGGTTGTCCGCCAGCGCCAGCACCATCAGCGGCAGCCCCGGCCGATAGGCCGCGCAGGCCGCAAGCACGGCGGCGAACAGCGCGTCGTCGCGCACCAGGTCGTTGTACAGCGCGCCATGCGGCTTGACGTAGGCGAGCTGGGTGCCGGCAGCACGGCAGAACGCATCCAGCGCACCGATCTGGTAGAGCACCAGCGCCTGTATCTCGGGCATGGAGCAGGCCAGATGGCGGCGGCCGAAGCCCGCGAGGTCCGGATAGGCCGGGTGCGCGCCGATGCTCACGCCATGGCGCACCGCCAGCGCAACGCTGCGCTGCATGGTCAGCGGATCGCCGGCATGGAAGCCACAGGCCAGATTGGCTTGGTCGATCAGCGGCATCGCAAGTTCGTCGTTGCCCATCGTCCAGGCGCCGAAGCTCTCGCCCATGTCGCAGTTGAGCAGTATGCGGTTCGTCATGCCGTAGAGCTTCGGCTTTTGCAGGCTTCGTCGCAACAGGGGAAGTCGTTCAACGGCAAAAGCAGCCCTGAGCAACAAGTTGAAACAATACTGCAAAGCCGCGCCAGCCGGGCGTTTGGCGCAGTTTTCGCATGGTTGCTTTCACCCTGCGATGCAAGCGCCATGTCAATCAGCAATCGCAAATCACTATCATCCGCACCCATCAATAATTATCACGCACAAGGAGATTCGCGGATGCACGCCCCCTACGCCCGCACGGTCCTGGCCGGCGCCATATTGTTCAGCAGCCTGAGCGCGACCGCCCAGACGTCGCCCGTCACCCTGGGCGACACGGTCGTCAGCGCCTCCGGCTTCGAGCAGAAGATCACCCAGGCACCGGCGAGCATCAGTGTGATCAGCCAGCAGGATCTGCAGCAAAAGCGCTACAGCAACCTGGCGCAGGCGCTGGATGACGTCGAGGGCATCGACATTCGCCAGGGTACCGGCAAGACCGGTGGACTGAACATCAGCATCCGCGGCATGCCCAGCGACTACACGCTGATCCTGATCGACGGCAGGCGCCAGAACACGGCCGGCAACGTCACGCCCAACGGCTTCAACGAGACCTCCACCAGTTTCATGCCGCCGATGTCGGCCATCGAGCGGATCGAGGTGATTCGCGGCCCGATGTCGACGCTGTATGGCTCCGATGCCATGGGCGGGGTCGTCAACATCATCACCAAGAAGGTCGCCGGCGAATGGGGCGGCTCGGTCAGCCTGGACCACACCTTCCAGGAAAACCGCGATTATGGTGAAACCAGCAGCACCAGCCTCTACGCCAGCGGGCCGCTGGTCGAGGGCCTGCTCGGGCTCGCGCTGCGCGGCAGCCTCTACGACCGCGGCGAATCGGACCTGTCGTTCGATAACGATAGCCCGGTCAGCAAGCGCGGCGCCTCGCCCGTCGAGGGGCGCAACCACACCCTCGGCGCGCGGCTGACACTGACCCCCGACGAGGCCCATGACATCTCGCTGGATTTCGAGCGCGGCCGCCAGGTGTATAACAATGACGACTGTCAGTTGGGCAGCCTGGACGGCAAGAACGGCGGCAGCGCCACCGACGGGTGCAGCGCGGACGTACCGAGCAAGGCCAACGGCTATGCCGACGAGCTGCGCTTCGAGCGCGACCAGTTCGCCCTCAGCCACACCGGCCGCTTCAGCTTCGGCACCCTGGACAGCAGCCTGACGCACAACACCACGGAAACCATCGGCCGCACGATCCCCGGCCAGCCGATCGGCAGCGCCTACACCGGCTACCCCTCCATCATCGTTGGCGACGATCGCGAGCTGAAATCCACCGACCTGGTTTTCGACACCAAGCTGGTCAGCCCGGTAGGCGACGCCCACGTGCTCACCGTCGGTGGTCAGTACTGGGACGCGGAAGTCACCGATGGAATTGCCGACGACGATTTCCAGCAGACCTCCTGGTCCATGTTCGTCGAAGACGAATGGCACCTGCGCCATGACCTCGCCCTGACGCTCGGCGCCCGCTACGAGGATCATGAGGCGTTCGGTGGCCATGTCAGCCCGCGTGCCTATCTGGTCTGGAACACCACCGACAACTGGACCATGAAGGGCGGCGTCAGCCGCGGCTACAAGACACCGACGCTGAATCAGCTGCATGACGGCATCAGCGGGGTCACAGGCCAGGGCACGATCATCACCATCGGCAGCCCTCACCTGGACCCGGAAATCACCACCAATACAGAATTCGGCGTCTACTTCGACAACCTCTCCGGTTTCAGCGCCAATGCCACCCTGTTCCACAACAAGTTCGACGACAAGATCGACGACGGTACGCCGATCGCCAACTGCTTCTCGGCGAGCAATCCGAACCAACCGGGGTGCATCAGCTTCGGAAGCGGCTTCACCCAGGACGCCTTCGCCCAGAGCGTCAACATCGATGAAGCGGTCACCCAGGGCGTGGAACTGGCCGGTCGCTGGGAGTTCGCGCCCGCCTGGGCGCTGGCGCTGAACTACACCTATACGGACAGCGAGCAGAAGAGCGGTGCCAACAAGGGGGCCCACTGACCAATACGCCGGAGCACCTGGCCCATGCGCGCCTCAGCTGGCAGGCTTCCGACCGCCTGAACCTGTGGTTCAAGGGCGAATACCGCTCAGAGCGGGCGCGCTTCACCGACCGCTACGAGAACCTTACCGCCGCGAACCAGGCCCTGTACGACGCGGCCGGGGACCTGAAGGCTTACGAGGTTTTCCACCTTGGCGGCTCGTTCAAGGCATCGCAGAACGTCACACTCAACGCGACCATCTACAACCTGTTCGACAAGGACTTCACCAAAGGCACCTACTACACCACCGATACCGGTTCGACGGGCTGGGCCTCCGATTACATCCAGTCGGCGGCGGCTACCAGCGGCACACTCGAAGAGGGTCGCCGCCTCTGGCTGTCGGCCAACATCAGCTTCTGACCGACCCGCGCCGCAACGAGCCGGGACATTCCCGGCTTCGTTGTTTATGGCCTACGGCCCGGCGATAGACGCGAATGTATGCTGTTTGTAAATCTTTAGCATTCCAGCGAACAAGCGCCCTAGAATCCGCCAATCCCCCGCACGACAAGGACCACCATGCACCTCTGGCTCGGTACCCTGCGCCAATGGCACTGGATCAGCTCCGCGCTGTGCCTGGTTGGCATGCTGTTGTTCGCGGTCACCGGCATCACGCTCAACCACGCCGGCCAGATCGAGAGCAAGCCGCAGGTGCAAAGCCGTACCGCGCAGCTTCCCGAGCCGCTGCTCGCCATTCTGCAAGCCGAAGTGCCCGAATCAGGCCTGCCCGCCGAACTGAACACGTGGTTGGAGCAGACGCTGGAAATCCGCCTGGCTGGCCGCGAGGCCGAATGGAGCGATGGCGAACTCTACGTCGCCCTGCCCCGTCCCGGCGGCGACGCCTGGCTAAGCCTGAGTACGGAAACCGGCGAACTGGAATACGAGTCGACCGACCGCGGCTGGATCGCCTACTTCAACGACCTGCACAAGGGCCGCCACACCGGCCAGGCCTGGAGCGGGTTCATCGACTTCTTCGCCGTCGCCTGTGTGGTGTTCAGCCTCACCGGCCTGCTGCTCCTGCAACGTCACGCCGGCAACCGGCCCAGCACTTGGCCGCTGGTGGGCCTGGGGCTGGTGATACCGCTGCTGCTGGCGTTGCTCTTCATTCATTAAGGACTGCCCATGCGTAAACGCCTGTTGTTGCCCCTCGCCCTGCTCAGCGCCCCGCTGCACGCGGCGGACCTGCAGCTGGACGTGGAAATCCCGCGTCTGGATGTCGCCGAGTACCACCGCCCCTATGTCGCCATCTGGCTCGAGCGACCGGACCAGAGCCACGTCGCCAACCTGGCGGTGTGGTACGACACCAAGCTCAAGGACAAGGAAGGCGAGAAATGGCTCAAGGATCTGCGTCAGTGGTGGCGCCGCAGTGGCCGCAGCCTGCAGATGCCGGTCGACGGCGTCAGCGGTGCCACCCGTGCCGTGGGCAGTCACAGGCTGCAGTTCTCCGACCGGCAGGCGCCGCTGAAGACGCTGGAAGCGGGCGAGTACCGCGTGGTGGTCGAAGCCGCCCGTGAAGTCGGCGGCCGCGAACTGCTGCGCGTTCCGTTCAGCTGGCCACCGCAGCAGAACGCCGAGCACCAAGCCCAGGGTCAGAGCGAACTGGGCGCAATCACCCTCAAGCTGACCCCATGAACAGGAAGCACGCCATGAAACCCGTCATCAAATGGACCGCCCTGGCGCTCGCCGTCTGTCTGCCGCTGTCGGCCCAGGCCCACCGCGCCTGGATGCTGCCCTCGGCCACCGTGCTCTCCGGCGAAGAGCCGTGGATCACCGTCGACGCCGCCGTCTCCAACGACCTGTTCTATTTCGAGCACTTCCCCCTGCGCATCGCCGGCGTCGGCGCGCTCGACCAGGCCCCGGCCGGCGGTCCGCCCGGCATGCGTCCACGGCCGGCCGCGCAACTGTCGATCCAGGCGCCGGACGGCAGCCGTCTGGAACCGCTCAACGGCAGCATCGGCCGCTACCGCAGCACCTTCGATGTACAGCTGAGCCAGAAAGGCACCTACAAGCTGGCCATCGCCAACAGCGGGCTGTTCGCCAGTTGGAAGGAGAACGGCCAGGTTCGCCGCTGGATGGGCACCCCGGAGAGTTTCGCCAAGGACGTGCCGGCCAAGACCGAGGAACTGAAGGTGACGCAGAACAGCAGTCGCATGGAAGTCTTCGTCACCTCCGGCGCGCCGAGCGAAACCGTGCTCGAACCGACCGGCCAAGGCCTGGAGCTGGCGCCGGTCACCCACCCCAACGACCTGTTCGCCGGCGAAGCGGCAGACTTCGTCTTCCTGCTCGACGGCAAGCCGGCCGCCGATGTCGAGATCAGCGTGATTCCCGGCGGCAACCGCTACCGCGACGAGCTCGGCGAGATCAAGGCGAAGACCGACAAGGACGGCAAGCTCAGCATCACCTGGCCGCAGGCCGGCATGTACTGGCTGGAAGCCGAGCTGACCACCGACAAGGGCGTCAGCAAACCGGCCACCGCGCGCCGCGCCAGCTACAGCGCAACCCTGGAAGTGCTGGCGCCCTGACGCGCCGGCTTGGCCCGAGCCGTGGTGACGGCTCGGGCCAGCCTGCTTCCCTTGCACCGATGAGCCCTTCGTTGCCCTCGCCCCTCTTCGCACTCCTGCGCGGCTGGCCACTGCTCTGCTGCATCGTCATCGCGACCGGCCTGCTCTGGTGGCAGCCAGCGCGGGAAATCAGCGCGGTAGTGGTCGCCACGCTCTATCTCGCCCTGTCGCTGTACTGCTGGCGTGGGCGGCTGCGCCGGCGGCCGGCGGCTGCTGGTCGGACGCAGATGCTGGTCGCCTATGCCAGCCAGGGCGGCCAGGCACAGAGCTTCGCCGAGCGCAGCGCGCAGCAGTTGCGCGCTGCGGGCGTCGAGACGCTGCTGCTGCCGCTCAACGCGCAGGAGCCGAACGACCTGCCGGCCCCGCGCGCCCTGTTCGTCGTCAGCACCTACGGCGAAGGCGAGGCACCGGACAATGCGGCCCGCTTCGAGCGGCGACTCGCCATGGGCGGCGCCCTGAGCCAGCCGCTGGAATACGCTGTGCTGGCCTTCGGTGATCGCCAGTACCGGGATTTCTGCGCCTTCGGCCGCCGCCTCGACGAGCGCCTGCGCCAGCTCGGCGGCATGCCGCTGTTCGACCGCCTGGAGGCCGACCGCGCCGATCCTGGCGTGCTGCGGCACTGGCAACATCAACTCGCCCACCTGAGCGGCGAGAGCAATTTCAGCGACTGGCTGCCGGCACCCTATCAACCCTGGCGCCTGACCGGCCGCCATTGCCTCAACCCCGGCAGTTCCGGTGCGCCGGTACAACTGCTGACCCTGGCGCCGCCGAGCGAGCAGACATCATGGCGCGCCGGCGATATCGTCGAAGTCGGCCCGCGCCACGCGCCCGCGCGCATCGAAGCCTTGTTGCACGATGTGGGCCTCGATCCTCATGCATTGTTCGATGGCCAGAACCTGGCCGCACAGCTGTCCAGAAGGCACCTGCCCGCCACTGGCGACCTGCACGGCCTCGACGCCGAGGCGCTGCTGGCCTTGCCGCCGCTGCCGCACCGCGAATACTCCATCGCCTCGATACCCGCCGACGGCGCCGTGCAGCTGGTGGTACGCGAAGCCTTCCAGGCCGACGGCACTCCCGGGCTCGGTTCCGGCTGGCTGTGCCGCTACGCGGCCATCGGCGAAGAGATCGAGTTGCGCATCCGCAGCAATCCGTCATTCCACGGCCCGGACGCCGCTACGCCGCTGATCCTGATCGGCAACGGCACGGGCATCGCTGGGCTGCGTGCGCACCTGCGCGAACGTGCCGCAAAAACGGGCTCGCGCAACTGGCTGCTGTTCGGCGAGCGCAACGCGGCGCACGATTTCCTCTTCCAGGATGAGTTGGCGCAGTGGCGTGAAAGCGGCCACCTGCAACGGCTGGACCTGGCGTTTTCCCGTGACCAGACGAACAAGCGCTACGTGCAGCACGCCCTGCGCGATGCGGCGGACGAGTTGCGCCGCTGGGTCGCCCAGGGCGCGGCGATCCATGTCTGCGGCAGCCTGGACGGCATGGGTCAGGAGGTGCAGCAGATACTGCTGGGCCTGCTCGGCCAGGCGCAGCTGGAGCAACTGAGCGAACAGGGTCGCTATCGCCGCGACCTGTATTGATGCGCCATGACGACAAAGGCCACCTCGAAGAGCGCAATGCTGTTCACTTAGCGACTCAAGCTGGATGTTGGATCTGTAGGAGCGGGCCACGCCCGCGATTCGCGCGCATGGCCCGCTCCTACAGAGTACTCTCCGCGCTTATCCGAACAGCATTAGCCTCGAAGAGCGGCCTTTGTTTTTTCACGCGTGCGGATCAGAAGTGGAAGTTGGTGCTCAGCAAGGCGGTACGACCCGCCGCGACATGGGCATAGTGGCTGCCGTAGACCTGATCGAAGTAGCGCTTGTCGGTCAGGTTCTGCACGTTCAGCTGCAGGTCCAGGTTCTTGCTCACGCGATAGGCCGCCATCGCATCGTAGCGCCAGTACTCCGGCACCTCGATGTTGTTGGCCGCATCGCCGAAGCGCGAGTCGACGTAGGTGGCGCCGCCACCGATGGTCAGGTCCTGGGTCAGGTTGTAGGTGTTCCAGAAGCTGAAGCTGTGCTTCGGCGTACTGGGCACCTCGTTGCCGTCATACAGACCCTCGACGTAGATCGGACTGGCCCGCGTGCCGATATTGGCGGCACCGGACTTGACCAGTTCGGCATCCAGGTAGGTGTAGCTGGCGAACACCTGCCAGTTGCGGGTGAGCTGGCCGGTGGCGCCCAGTTCCAGGCCATCGACCTGGGTTTCACCGATGCTTTCCTGGAAACCGCTGGCGTTGGTCACCCGCGCGTTGGTCTTCTCGGTGCGGAACAGCGCGGCGGTCAGGCCGAGACGCTCGTCGAAGAAGTCCCACTTGGTGCCGATCTCGTAGTTGCGGTTGCGCTCCGGATCGAGAACCTCGTTGTTCACGCTGAGCGCATCGGAGCCCTCGCCACCGGTCTCGCCAGAGGGGTTGCTGGAGGTCGACCAGGCCGCATAGAGGCTGCCATTGGGCAGCGGATTGAAGACCAGGCCCAGCTGGTAGTTCCAGAAGTGGCTCTTGTTTTCCGGACGGGTCACCACACCGGCAGTGGAGACAGCCTTCTGCGTCGTTTCGTAGTCGTCGTAACGCAGGCCCATGTTCAGTGACCATTGCTCGTTGAACTTCAGCGTATCGAAGACGTAGGCCGCCAGCGTTTCGGTGTCGGTATCGGTCGTCGCCGTGCTGCGCGCGATGCTGCCGGTCCAGGCGTCCTTGGGGCTGGGGTTGTACAGGCTGGTGCAGTCACCGGAGGCCAGATGCGCCGGTGTACAGGTGTTGCCGGCAGCGCCCGGGGTTACCACGTAAGGCCGGTTGTGCACACCCACATCGCTGATCTCCACACCCGTGACCAGGGTGTGCTCGATGCTGCCGGTATCGAAGCGCGCGGTCAGGTCGGTCTGGTTGACCCAGCTCTGGGTGTTGGAGTTGCGGCTCTTGGCCGAACGCGAGACCAGGCCGTTGGGTACGTTGCCGCGCGAGTCGTCCGGGTTGGTGACGACGTAGTCCAGGGTGGTGCGCGCCACGCGGGTGGTGTTGGAAACGGTCAGGTTCTCGTTCAGGTCGTGCTCCAAACGGATCGTGCCGGCATCCGTGGTGCTCTCGCGGAAGTCGCGGCTTTCCAGGCCGTAGAAGTTGTCGCGATCGACCTTGGCCGGCTCGCGGTGCGGGTTGCTCGGCGTGGCCACCGTCAGCGGAATGCCGTAATCGGGCATGTCGTCGGTTTCCAGGTGGTAGTACGACAGCGTCGCCCGGGTCGGCGTATCGAAGCCGAAGGTGATGGTCGGCGCCACACCCCAACGGCTGACGTCAACGCCATCGCGGCCGGCGACGTTGGCCTCGTGCTTCATCAGGTTCAGGCGCCCGGCGACGTTGTCGCCCAGCACGCGGTTGACGTCCAGCGTGTAGCGGCGCGTCTGGTCCGAACCGAGGGTGATGCTGGCGTCGCCGAAATCGCGTTGCTTGGCGGTCTTGCTGATCAGGTTGAGACTGCCGCCGGTGGAGCCGGCGCCGGTGTACGCCGAGCCCGGCCCCTTGCTCACCTCGATGCTTTCGACGTTGAAGATCTCGCGAGTCTGCGAACCCACGTCACGCAGGCCATCGATGAAGGTGTCGCTCTCGGCGTTGAAGCCGCGAATGATCGGCCGGTCGCCCGCCGGGTTGCCGCCCTCGCCGGCACCGAAGGTGATGCCGGAGGTGGTGCGCAACGCGTCGACCAAGGTGAGCGAACCGGTGTCGCGGATCACCTGGTCGGTGATCACAGTGACCGACTTGGGCGTCTCGCGCAGCGGCGCGGTGTACTTCTTCGAGGCGGAGGTATCGGCCTTGTAGCTTTGCTCCTGCTCGCCGATCACGGTCACTTCGTCGAGCGCGACCGGCGCCTCGCCGCGCGCCGCAGCGGTATCGGGCGTGGACTGGGCGATGGAAGGGACGGAGAAAGCGGTAAGCGCAACACCGATAGCCGAAGCCAACACGCGGGGTGGCTGGGCCAGTTCAACAGACTGACGCGACATGGAATGCAGATCCTCAGGAGTTAATGCAACTGCGAATTGCTATTATTAGCGGATGACATTCTGATACATTCTGTCGCATTCTGAAACATCTAAATGCAAACTAATATCATTCGACCTTTCCCTTCTGCCGGTGCCCCATGCTGTTACGCATTGCCAACGTATTTTCCCGCGAAGAAACCGACCGTATCCGCGCTGCGCTGGAACAGGCCGCCTGGCAGGATGGCCGGGTAACGGCCGGCTACCAGTCGGCCAAGGCGAAATACAATCTGCAGCTGGCCGAAGACGACCCGCTCGCCCGTGAAATCGCCGAAGCCATGCTGCAGCGTCTCTGGCAACATCCGCAGTTCATGTCCGCCGCGCTGCCGAGCAAGGTCTTCCCGCCCCTGTTCAACTGCTACACCGCCGGCGGCGAGTTCGGCTATCACATCGACAATGCGGTGCGGCAGGTGCGCAACAGCGCCGAACGCGTGCGCACCGACCTGTCCGCCACACTGTTCTTCAGCGACCCGGAGGAGTACGACGGCGGCGACCTGGTGATCCAGGACACCTACGACACGCAGCGGGTGAAGTTCGCCGCCGGCGACATGGTGCTCTATCCCAGCACCAGCCTGCACAAGGTCGAGCCGGTGACCCGCGGCGCGCGGCTGGCCTCGTTCTTCTGGATCCAGAGTCTGGTGCGCGAGGATGCCCAGCGCACCCTGCTCTACGAGATGGATCAGGCCATCCAGCAGCTGACCACCGATGTCCCCGAGCATCCGGCGCTGGTGCAGCTCACCGGCACCTACCACAACCTGCTGCGGCGCTGGGTCGAGGTTTGATGCGCCATCTTCTGCGCCGCGAGGAAGCTCTCGACACGGCACAACTGGACGACCTTGCCAAGCAGCCGCAGCGGGCGGCACGACTGGTGCTCGGTGCGGCGGCCGCCGGGGAGATCGAAGCGCAGGCGCTGCTCGGCCAGATCCTGCTGCAGGGTCGCGGCATCGAGGCCGACCCGGCGCTGGCACTGACCTGGTTCGACATCGCCGCCGGACGCGGGCATGCCATGGCCTGCAACATGGCCGGGCGTTGCCACGAGCACGGCTGGGGTTGCCTCGCCGATCCGGCGCGCGCCGCCGAGTATTACCGGCGCGCCGCCGACCTGGACCTGGACTGGGGCATGTACAACCTGGCCAACCTGCTGGCCACCGGACGTGGCGTGGTGCAGGACGATGTGTCCGCCTACCGGCTCTATCGCCAGGCCGCCGAGCTTGGCCATGCCAAGTCGATGAACCTCACCGGCCGCTGCCTCGAGGACGGCTGCGGCGTAGCCCGGGATGTGGCCGCGGCACACGCCTGGTATGCACGCTCGGCCGAAGCCGGCGACTTCCGCGGGCAGTTCAGCCATGCCGCCGTGCTGCTCGCGCAAGGCCAATGGGCGCAGGCTCGAGGCTGGCTGGAACAGGCGCTGCAGCTCGGCCACCTCAGGTTCATCGAGACCGCGCTGGCCAGCCTGCAGGCCGCCGCGTTGCCACCGATTACCGATATCGTCGAGGCCTACGCGCAGCGCCGCGACGCGCTACGCGCCGGCCTGCGCTGAACGAAGGGTGGAAACGAAAACGCCCCGCATGGCGGGGCGTTCGTGCAGCGGCTACGGCTTAGATGTAGTAGGCCTTCAGCGGCGGGAAGCCGTTGAATTCCACCGCGCTGTAGCTGGTGGTGTAGGCGCCGGTGGACAGCCAGTACAGGCGGTCGCCGATGGCCAGGTTCAACGGCAGGCCGTACTTGTAGTCCTCGTACATGATGTCGGCGCTGTCGCAAGTCGGGCCGGCGATCACCACTTCCTCCATCTCGCCCTTCTTCTCGGTCCAGATAGGGAACTTGATGGCTTCGTCCATGGTTTCGATCAGGCCGGAGAACTTGCCCACGTCGGTGTATACCCAGCGCTCGACGGCGGTGCGCGACTTGCGTGCCACCAGCACCACTTCGCTGACCAGGATGCCGGCGTTGGCAATCAGCGAGCGGCCCGGCTCGAGAATGATTTCCGGCAGGTCGTCGCCGAAGTCTTCCTTGAGGAAGCGGATGATTTCCTCGGCATAGGTTTCCAGGCTGTTGGTGCGGGTGATGTAGTTGGCCGGGAAGCCGCCGCCCATGTTGATCATCTTCAGCTCGATGCCGTCCTCATCCTTCAGGCGCTCGAAGATTACCTTGACCTTGGCGATGGCGGCATCCCACACGGAGATGTCGCGCTGCTGCGAACCGACGTGGAAGGAAATGCCGTAGGGCACCAGGCCCAGCTGGCGGGCGAGGATCAACAGGTCCATGGCCATGTCGGTCTGGCAGCCGAACTTGCGCGACAGCGGCCAGTCGGCCGTGGTCGAGCCTTCGGTGAGGATGCGCACGTAGACCTTGGAGCCCGGCGCGGCCTTGGCGATGTTGCGCAGGTCGGCTTCGGAGTCGGTGGCGAACATGCGCACGCCCTTCTCGAAGAAGTAGCGGATGTCCTTGGCTTTCTTGATGGTGTTGCCGTAGCTGATGCGCTCCGGGCCGACACCGCGGGCCATGACCTTGTCCAACTCGTAGATCGAGGCGATGTCGAAGCTCGAGCCCTTGTCGCGCAACAGGTCGATGATCTCGACCGCCGGGTTGGCCTTGACCGCATAGTACACCTTGGCGAACTCGAAACCGGCGCGCAGGTCGTCGTAGGCCTGGCTGATGGTGTCGGTATCGATGACGACGAAGGGGGTTTCGTGCTGGTCGGCGAAGGCCTTCATCTTCTGGAAGGTGGCGCGGGGAAAATAGTCTTCGATCTTGACCGTCATGCGTGGACTCCAAAAACGGGAAACAAAAGTCGGATGAGGGATGCGGGCCGCCGGCCCGGACATGAACGCCTGATCAGTTTCCCCACTTTGGTTCGCCTACTTCCCAAGGCATGTCGCCGAGCATCACAGGGGATCTCTCGTCGTCAGTACTTGAGCCGGATGGATCGTTGCCAGCATGGACGTTCGGGCGCGAACTTTAGGACCAAGGGGGGCATAGATCAATCAAAAAAACATCCCGAATGCGCATCCGTTTCGCGTTGTTGTCGATTCAAAACAAAGCGTCATGGAAACTGCACAAATCGGCCATTTTCCGCCGCCGTGCGGACCGCAGGAAATCCATTTACCGCTATAATCGCCGCCTTTTTTGACAGACCGACTACTCGTCGACGGGTTCCTTAATTCCGATGACCACTCAGGCCGCCGAAGTCGCGAAGCGCCGTACCTTCGCTATCATCTCGCATCCCGATGCGGGCAAGACCACCATCACCGAAAAGCTGCTGCTGATGGGCAAGGCGATCGCCGTCGCCGGCACGGTGAAGTCGCGCAAATCCGACCGCCACGCAACCTCCGACTGGATGGAGATGGAGAAGCAGCGCGGCATCTCCATCACCACCTCGGTGATGCAGTTCCCCTACCGCGAGCACATGATCAACCTGCTCGACACCCCCGGCCACGAGGACTTCTCCGAAGACACCTACCGCACCCTGACCGCGGTGGACTCGGCGCTGATGGTGCTCGACGGCGGTAAAGGGGTCGAGCCGCGCACCATCGCCCTGATGGACGTGTGCCGCCTGCGCGATACGCCCATCGTCAGCTTCATCAACAAGCTCGACCGCGATATCCGCGACCCCATCGAACTGCTCGACGAGATCGAGGCGGTACTGAAGATCAAGGCCGCGCCGATCACCTGGCCGATCGGCTGCTATCGCGACTTCAAGGGCGTCTATCACCTGACCGAGGACCGCATCATCGTTTTCGTGCCGGGCCACGGCCATGAGCGAATCGAGACCCAGGTCATCGAGAAGCTGGACTCCGACGAGGCCCGCGCGCACCTGGGCGACATGTACGACGATTTCGTCGAGCAACTGGAACTGGTCCAGGGCGCCTGCCACGAATTCGACAAGGACGCCTTCCTGCGCGGTGAGATGACCCCGGTGTTCTTCGGCACCGCGCTGGGCAACTTCGGTGTCGACCATGTGCTCGACGCCGTGGTCGACTGGGCGCCGATGCCGCTGGCGCGCGTCGCCAACGAGCGTACGGTGGAGCCGGTCGAGGAGAAGTTCTCGGGCTTCGTGTTCAAGATCCAGGCGAACATGGACCCCAAGCATCGCGACCGCATCGCCTTCATGCGCATCTGCTCGGGCAGGTACGAGAAGGGTATGAAGATGCGCCACGTGCGCATCAAGAAGGACCTGAAGATCGCCGACGCGCTGACCTTCTTCTCCAGCGAACGCGAGATGCTCGAGGAAGCCTGGGCCGGCGACATCATCGGCCTGCACAACCACGGCACCATCCAGATCGGCGATACCTTCAGCGAAGGCGAGGTGCTGGGCTTCACCGGCATCCCGCACTTCGCCCCGGAGCTGTTCCGTCGCGTACGCCTGAAGGACCCGCTGAAGTCCAAGCAGCTGCGCCAGGGCCTGCAGGAACTGGCCGAGGAAGGCGCCACCCAGGTGTTCTTCCCCGAGCGCAACAACGACATCATCCTCGGCGCGGTGGGCGTGCTGCAGTTCGACGTGGTCGCCAGCCGCCTGAAGGAGGAATACAAGGTGGAATGCGCCTACGAGGCGATCAACGTCTGGTCGGCGCGCTGGATCGAGTGCGATGACAAGAAGAAACTCGAGGACTTCAAGAACAAGGCCTTCGAGAACCTCGCCATCGACGGCGGCGGCCACCTCACCTACCTGGCGCCGACCCGGGTCAACCTGGCGCTGATGGAGGAACGCTGGCCCGAAGTGAAATTCCGCGCCACTCGCGAGCACCACTGACGGCACAAACATGTAGCCAGCTTGCTGGCGATCAGGGCTTGCACCCCTTGCGGGAGGCGGCACGCTGAAGGAAGCTAGCCGCCTTCCCGCACACCGTAGCCACCATGAATATCCAAGCCATCACCCAGCGCCTGCACACCATCCGCGACCAGAACCACTGGCAGCGTTTCCACAGCCCGAAGAACCTGGCCATGGCCGCCAGCGTGGAGATGGCCGAGCTGCTGGAGATATTCCAGTGGCTGAGCGAGGACGAGTCCCGCGCGCTGCCCGCCGACAAGCGCGAGCATGCCGGCCAGGAAGTTGGCGACATCCTCATGTACCTGTTGCTGATGTGCAGCGAACTGGGCATCGACATGGAACAGGCGCTGCTGGCCAAGCTGGCCGACAACGAAAGGCGCTTCGCCCGATGAGCGACCGGCACTTCGACGAACTGGCGGCGCGCTTCGCCGAGAAGATCTACGGCGGCGCCAAGGGTGCGATCCGCCTCGCGGTGCTGCAGGCCGACCTGGCCGAGGTCTTGCCGCAACGCCCGCTGCGGGTACTGGACATCGGTGCCGGCCTTGGCCACATGAGCCTGTGGCTGGCGCAACAGGGGCACGAGGTGACGCTGGCCGAACCGGCGGCACCGATGCTGGAGGGCGCGCGCGCGCGCTTCGCCGCGGCGGGCCAGCCGGCGCGCTTCATCCAGGCGCCCTGGCAGCAGGTGCAGGAGCACGTCGAGGGCCGCTTCGACCTGCTGATCTGCCACGCCGTGCTGGAGTGGCTGGCCGAACCGGCGGCGATCCTGCCGGTCCTGCAACGCCTGACGACACACGATGGCTGGCTGTCGCTGGCCTTCTACAACCGCGATGCGCTGATCTACCGCAACCTGCTCAAGGGCCATTTCAAGAAGCTGCGCGCACAATCCTTCGCCGGCGAGCGCCAGAGCCTGACGCCACAGCAGCCGCTGGACCCACGCGAGCTGGCAGCGCAACTCGACCCGCTGTGGAAGGTCGAACGTACCAGTGGCGTTCGGGTATTCCACGACTACATGCCACCCGAATTCCAGGCGCGCACCGAACCTGCCGAGTTGCTGGAAATGGAACTGGCCTACCGCCGCCATCCGACCTTCGCCGGGCTCGGGCGCTATCTGCACTGGTTGTGCCGGCCGCGCTGAACGGCCAGGAGGATCGCATGCCGCCCCGCCTCGCTATCTGCCTACTGGCACTGGCTGTCGCCGCCTGCCAGAGCCACAACCCCTATACGGCCGAATCGGTCCCCCTGCCAGCGGCGCCGTCGGCCTCGGAGCCAGGCGAAG
This sequence comes from Pseudomonas sp. BAY1663, assembly GCF_000582595.1. Lineage (NCBI taxonomy): Bacteria > Pseudomonadati > Pseudomonadota > Gammaproteobacteria > Pseudomonadales > Pseudomonadaceae > Pseudomonas > Pseudomonas sp. BAY1663. The sequence continues at coordinate 62,570 of NZ_AZSV01000010.1, read as the reverse complement.
TGCGCGGTGTCTATCCGGCCGCACCGCTGGATTTCTCCCGCTATCGCTCCTGGAGCTGGCGCGGCCTGCCGGCAGGCACCGGCTCGCTCGCCCCTGAAGAGCTGCAGGAAATCGTCGCCGATGCGCTGGAACAGCGCGGGCTGCGCCCTGCGGCGGATGCCACTCCGGCGGCGCTGCAGGTCAGTGCGGCAGCACGCACCGAAACCCGCGAGCGCCAGGTCTACGACGACTATGGCAGCTACTACGGACATGGCCGCTATGGCCACGACTATGGCCTATGGGGCAGCCGGCCACTGGTACGCACCTATCGCGAGGACGTCGTGGTGCTGCGCATCGAGCTGTTCGACGGCGCCAGTGGCAATGTGGTGTGGAGCAACCAGGCCGAAGCACGCAGCGCAGGCAGCCGGGCCGAGCGCAAGGATGCGGTAAGAACGGCGGTACAGCGGGCACTGGACGACTACCCGCCGCGATGATCCAGTGCGGCGATGGCGACGGCAGTCAAGCACATGGCCCAGGCGTAGACTGAGCATGCACATCAACCGCGGAGAACGATCATGTTCCAGCGACTGCTAGCGATCTCTTTCATCCTGCTGCTGACGGCCTGCCAGAGCACGCAGCTGCAGCGTGATTTCGACCCCACCCGGGATTTTTCCGCCTACCGCAGCTGGAGCTGGAAAGAGCCCGCCTTGCAATACCGCCCGGACGATCCCCGCATCCAGAGCGACCTCACCGAGCAGCGTATCCGCGCGGCGATCGCCGAACAGCTCGACCAGCGCGGCCTGCGCCCGGCGGCAGCCGGCAGGCCGGCGGACGTCCAGGTCCAGGCCTGGTACATCGTCGACAAACGCACCCAGCAGTACACCACCACGTCCGGCGGCTGGGGCTATCCCTGGTACGGCTACTGGGGCGGGCCGGTCTATACCGATACGCGCACCGTCGACTATCAGGTCGGCACCCTGCAGATCGACCTCTACGACAGCGCCGACGGCAAGCTGGTCTGGCGCGGCAGTGCCGAGCAGGTTCTGCGCAGCCGCTCAGGTACGCCCGACGAACGCGTCGGGGCAGTCCGCGAGATCGTGACCCGGGTGCTTTCGCAGTACCCGCCGAGCTGAGCGTGCAGTTCAGCGCTGGCAAGGTAGGGCGGGGCTCGCCATACTGTCGCGCTCCCTGATTTCGGAGTCCGCATATGCCTGCCGTCGCCTGGTGGTTGCTCACCCTGCCCTTCATCGCCGGTGCCATGCTGCCCTTGCAGGCCGGCATCAACGGCCAGGTGGCCCGCCACCTGGGCAACGTGCTGGGTGCGGCACTGTTGTCCTTCGCGGTCGGCACCCTGGCGCTGTTCTGCATCGTCCTGATCCAGCGGGACCTGCCCGCGCTGCAGACGCTCAAGGGCCTCAACTGGTGGCACTGGAGCGGCGGCCTGCTGGGCGCGTTCTTCATCGCCACGGCCGCCTTTGCCGCACCGCGCACGGGCGCCCTGCTGTTCATGGCGCTGGTGCTGGCCGGACAGTTGTTCATGGCGTTGATGCTGGATCACTTCGGCTGGGCCGGCTTTCGCCCGTCGGCGATCAGCCTGGGCAAGGTGGCCGGCCTGCTGCTGATCTTCGCCGGCGTCTGGTTGATTCAGCGCGGCTGACGGATATCGCTTTCGCGCGCACGACGAAGAAAATGCCCGCTCACTAATGCTCGAAGGAGTAGAACAGATTGGGCTCGCTGACCAGATAGAGATTGCCCTGCCCGTCGAAGGTCATGCCTTCGGCCTGCGGCACGCTGCGTTCGAGCCCGGCGAAACCGCCCCAGAGCGAACGGAAGCTGACCATTTCGCCCTGCCCGTCGAGTTCCAGCATCATCCTCGCCTCGTCGCTCAGCAGTACCAGGTGGCCGGTACGCTCGTCGAAGTGCACCGAGGCCAGATCGCTGGCCATGCCCTTGTCCTCGATCCAGGCATTGCGGTCGATGACGCTCAGGTCCAACCGGCCATCCAGCGTGCGCTTGAGGCCCTGGATCTCGTAGAGCTTGCGTGGCGAGTGTTCCTTGACCACGAACAGCCGGTCGCCCTTGCGATCGTAGCCGATGCCTTCGAAGCCGGCGTTCTCGGCCACGTGCAGGTTGAGGGTCACCGACTGGTAGTCAGCGCGGTTCAGCGGGCCGACGGTATCGGGAATCCGCACGATCACCAGCGATTGCTTGCGCTCCTCGGTCAACACCAGCAGGTCGTCGCCGAGATAGGTCACGCCCTCGACATCCTCGAAGCCGCGTAGCGGATAACGTGCAATGAGGCGGCCGTCCTTGCCCAGCGCCAGCAATTCCTCCGGGTTGTTCAGCACCGCCCAGAGCTGGTCGCGTTGGTCATCGTAGGTCAGCCCGGACAGGTTGTCCTTCACCGAGGCCACCGGCAGCGCATCGATCACCGCGCGATATTCGGGCAGCCAGAGGCTGCGCTGCTCCCAGCGGCTCTCATGCCAGGTGGTCTTCAGGCTGTAGAACGCACGTTCCCCGAGGTGCATCGAGAAAGCGGCATACGCCAGACTTGCCAGCAGGACGGCAAGCAGCCAGAAGCGGCGATTCGAGGTCAGAATGGCTGCAACCGTTTTCGAAGAGGACATGGGATCGTTCCTGAGGCAGTCGGCGCCATCATGACGCGCTCCATCCTGCCGGAGCAGCAATGTATAACAGGAATCATTAACGAAACATGAATGAAACATCCGCTCATAAGGGCGTTGAACTCCGGGCCGCGGGAAACGGCCCAAATACATGGCGTCATGCGCCGCATCACAGGGCCTCTGGAGAATGGCATGCGGGTTGAAGGATTTTTCGAATGGCTGGGCCAGGCGCTCGGCACCGTGATTCGCTACATCGTCGAAGGCCTCAGCGATTTCTTCGGCCTGTTCGCCCGGGCCGGGCACAATTTCCTCGAAGGCCTGTCGCGTACCCTGGGCATGGACCGCTCGCTGCTCAGCCTGGCGGCCCTGGTGGTCGGCCTGCTACTGCTGGTCGCGGCGGTGCGGGCGTTCTTCCGTGGTGCGGTCATCAGCGGCCTGATCTGGTTGCTTCTCGGCCTGTGGCTGCTGAGCTGGTTGATTCATTGATTCTCGCCACGTCGCGCCACACGCCCTGTCGCAGGATGTGCGGTGCGCTGTGAGCCCGTTGCCGCGGCTTTTCCCCCGCCTTGTGCGCCGCGTATAGTGCCGGGTCGTCCCGGAGGCCCGAGAATGTTCCGCCTGCTTGCCGCCTGGCGCCATGTACCCACCCACCGCAAGGTCTGGGCGCTGGCCGCGCCGATGATCCTGTCGAATCTCTCCGTCCCGCTGGTAGCGCTGGTGGACAGCAGCGTGATCGGCCATCTGCCGCATGCGCATCAGCTGGCGGCAGTCGCGGTCGGCGGCAGCCTGTACACCATGCTGGTCTGGGTGATGGGCTTCCTGCGCATGGGCACGACCGGCTTCGCCGCCCAGGCCGCCGGACGCGACGATGGCGGCGCGCTGCGCCAGATCCTGCTGCAGGGCCTGGTCCTGGCGCTGGGGTTCGCGTTGTTGCTGGGGGTGCTGGCCCTCGCGCTCAAGGGCCCGGCGTTGCACCTGATGCAGCCGTCGGCCGAACTCGACGCACTGACTCGCGATTACCTCCATACCCGCCTGCTCGGCCTGCCGGCCGCGCTGGCCAGCTATGCGCTGATCGGCTGGTTTCTCGGCACCCAGAATGCCCGCGCACCGCTGGCCATCCTGCTCACCACCAATCTGGCCAATGTCGGGCTGGACCTCTGGTTCGTGCTCGGCCTCGAGTGGGGCGTCGCCGGCGCGGCGCGGGCCTCGGTGATCGCCGAATGGAGCGGTGCGCTGCTCGGTCTGGCGTTGACCCGCAACGCCCTGGTTCGCTACCCGGGACGGCTCGACACCGATGCCTTGCGCCGCTGGCTGAACTGGCGCCCACTGATGGCCGTCAACCGCGACATATTCCTGCGCTCGCTGGCGCTGCAGCTGGTGTTCTTCCTGGTCACGGTGCAGGGCACGCGCCTGGGCGACACGACCGTCGCCGCCAATGCCCTGCTGCTCAACGGCCTGCTGCTGACCGCGCATGCCCTGGACGGCCTGGCCCACGCCGTGGAAGCCTGAGCGGGCACGCCATCGGTGCGGGCGATCGCACCGCACTGCGCCGGGTGATGATCGTCGCCGGCGGCTGGTCGCTGCTGGCCAGCCTGGTCTTCGGGCTGTTCTTTCTCTATGGCGGCCCGTTGTTCATTCACATGCAGACCGACATTCCCGAAGTGCGCCGGATGGCCCAGCGTTACCTGCCCTACCTGGCCGCGCTGCCGCTGGTCGCGGTCTGGAGCTACCTGCTCGACGGCCTGTTCATCGGCGCCACCCGCGCGCGGGAAATGCGCGACAGCATGCTGCTGGCGGTGGCCCTGGCGCTCCCGCTGGGCTGGTTGCTGCAGGGGCTGGGCAATCATGGCCTGTGGCTGGCCTTCCTGGGCTTCATGCTGCTGCGTGGAATCTGCCTGGGCGTCCTCGCCCATGGTCTGCAGAGCCGCGGAGCGTGGTTTATCCTTGCCCAGCGGACCACCGGACATTCAGCCAAGGGAATCTGAACATGGCCTATGCCATCGCCGCCTACCTGCACTTCCTGGCGATCTTCCTGCTCTTCGCCCTGCTGTTGCTGGAACATCAACTGTTCCGCCAACCCGTGACGCTGGAACGGGCACGCAGCCTGTTTCACACCGACATCGCCTTTGGCATCGCAGCCGCCGTGGTGCTGGCCACCGGCATTGCACGCGCCCTGCTGTACGGCAAGGGCCTGGACTATTACCTCGACAACAGCCTGTTCCATGCCAAGGTCGGCCTGTTCGTGGCAGTGGCCGTCCTGTCCCTCTACCCGACCCTGACTTTTCTGCGCTGGCGCCCGGCCTTGAAGGACGGCCAGGTACCACAATTGACCTGCAAGACCGCCAGATGGGTTACGCTGGCGATCCGCCTGGAACTGGCGTTGCTCGTGCTGATCCCATTATTGGCGGTCTTGATGGCGCGCGGCTTCGGTGTAATTACCGGCTGATCGCCCCGTTTCGCCGCAGAGCCGGCGCATTCGATCCACCGACATAGCAGAATCGTCCCCGACCGAGAACCTCCATGTCCGACAATCCCGCGTTCCAGCTTTCCAGCGAGAACTACGAAGTTCTGGTGAATGCCATCGTCGACTACGCCATCTACATGCTCGACCTGAACGGGCGGGTGATCAGTTGGAATGCCGGCGCCGAACGCATCAAGGGATACCGTCGCGACGAAATCCTCGGCCAGCATTTTTCCTGCTTCTTCACCGAGGAGGACCGCCTTGGCGGCAAGCCCGGGGAAGCCCTGAAGACGGCGAAAAATGATGGGCGTTTCCAGGACGAAGGCTGGCGCCTGCGCAAGGACGGTACCCGTTTCTGGGCACTCACCGTGCTCGAAGCGATCTACGACAAGCAGGGCACGCTGATCGGCCTGGCCAAGATCACCCGCGACATCACCGAGCGCCACGAGGCCCAGCAACGGCTGGCCGAAGCGCGCGAGCAACTGCTGCAGGCACAGAAGCTCGAGGCTCTCGGCCAGCTTACCGGCGGCCTCGCTCACGATTTCAACAACCTGCTGACCATCATTCGCGGCGCTGCCGACCTGGGGTCGCGGCAGACCACCGACAAGAACCTGCTGCGCCAGCTCGAGACCATCAGGAACGCAGCGGACCATGGCGGCAACATCACCCGCCAATTACTGGACTTCGCCCGTCGCGAGCCACTGCGGACCCAGATCATCGATCCCAGCGAGACCCTGTGCAACACCCTGCAATTGCTCAAGCAATCGCTGCGCAGCGAATTGCGGCTGACCAGCGATATCCCCTCAGGCCTGCCCAGCATCGAGGTGGACCCGAGCCAGTTGGAGCTGAGCCTGCTCAACCTCGTGGTCAACGCGCGCGATGCCATCAGCGGTAGCGGCTCCATCCACCTGGAAGCCTCCAGCTGCGACCTGCAGGAAGAATTCGATGGCCTGCGGGGACGCTTCGTCGCCATCGGCCTGAGCGACAACGGTTGCGGCATATCGCCGGAGATCGCCCAACGGGTATTCGAACCCTTCTTCACCACCAAGCGATTCGGCCAGGGCACCGGCCTGGGCCTGAGCCAGGTTTATGGCTTCGCCAAGCAGTCCGGCGGCAGTGTGCGCTTGCAGTCCACGCTCGGCAAAGGCACGACCATCACGCTGTATCTTCCGGCCCGTAGCCAGCTTGGCGCCGCAGACCCGACCCGCCCGGCCGCCAAGCACATATTGCTGGTGGAGGACGACGTCAATCTGGCCCAGGTCTGCAAGGACATGCTGGAGATGATGGGCTTCCAGGTGACCCTCGCCCATGATGCCACGAGCGCCATGCAGTCGCTCAATCAACTGCTGCACGTGGACCTGCTGTTCAGCGACATCCGCATGCCGGGCGGCACCAGCGGCCTGGAGCTGGCCAACCGGGCACGCCAGCGGCTGCCGGAACTGCCGGTACTGCTCACCACCGGCTTCAGCGAAGCGCAGCGCCGCGAGGCGCTGATCTATCCATTGCTGAACAAGCCATATACCTACGAGAGCCTTTCCCGCGCACTGCAGGAGTTGTTGTAAGGCGAGACTGTTCGGGTCATATAACGCGATTCCGCCTGGCGTAGGGCGGGTTACAACCCGCCGAACGGAGCACAGGCCAACGCCCATCGGCGGGTTGCACCCGCCCTATGATGCTTCTTCAAGGCGTCAGGTACGAGGAGCGGGTCAGCCCCAGGCGCAGCGCATCGATGTACTGGGTCCGCTCCTTGGCGCTCAATCGGGCGCTGGCGACCTTGTCGCGGTAATAGGTCATCAGCTCCTCGGGCGACAGGTGCACGTAGCGCAGCATGTCCTCGATGGTGTCGTGGGTCTCGATGCCGGCGTGGTAGTAGCTGCCATCCTCGCGCTGGTAGACGTTCACCGAATCGGTGTCGCCGAACAGGTTGTGCATGTCACCGAGGATTTCCTGGTAGGCGCCGACCAGGAACACGCCGAGGAAATACTCCTCGCCGGATGCGATCTCATGCACCGGCATGCTGCTCTCGATGCTCTGCTCGTCGACGTACTGCTTGATCTTGCCATCCGAGTCGCAGGTCAGGTCCTGCAGCACGGCGCGGCGCACCGGCTCCTCGCTCAGCCGCTGCAGCGGCACGATCGGCAGGATCTGGTCGATCGCCCAGGTATCCGGCAGGCTCTGGAACACCGAGAAGTTGCAGATGTACTTGTCCGCCAGCTTGTCGTTGAGCTCGTCGAGCACCGCCCGGTGCGAGCGCTGGCGCGCCTTGAGCTGGTTGTACAGGCGGCGGCAGATGGCGAAGTAGCTCTGCTCGGCCAGCGCCTTCTGCGCCAGGCTCAGCTTGCCGGAGGCGTACTGCGCGCCGGACTCGCTCATGTAGTGGGTGGCGCGCCAGTAGGTCTCGGTGACCATTTCCGGATCGGTCGGCCCGAGCAGGTCGGCCAGCGACTGGACGATGTCCGGCAGCTCGTCGTAGTTGTCGATCTGCGGCACCTCGTCGTTGTGCCGCTCGATGTCGGTGACCTGCATGACCAGCACCGCATGGTGCGCGGTCATCGCCCGGCCGCTCTCGGAGAAGATGTGCGGGTGCGGCAGCTCCTGGCGGTCGCAGAACTCCTTGAGCATGCCGACCACGGTGCCGGCGTACTCGTCCATGTCGTAGTTGATCGAGCTGGCGTTGCGCGAATGGGTACCGTCATAGTCGACCCCCAGCCCGCCGCCGACATCGATGTACTCCACCGGCAGGCCCAGCGCACGTAGCTCGGCGTAGTAGCGGATCGCTTCCCGGAAGCCCTGACGGTAGTCGGCCAGATTGGCGATCTGCGAGCCCATGTGGAAGTGCAGCAGACGGATGCCCTGATCGATGCCCGCCGCGCGGAAGCGCTCGATCACCGACAGCAGTTGCGCCGCCGACAGGCCGAACTTGGAGCGCTCGCCGCCGGTATCCGCCCATTTCGACGAGGCCAGCGAGGACAACCGCACGCGCAGGCCCACCTGCGGCGTCAGCTTGAGCTCGTTGGCCTCCTCGATCACCAGCCCGACTTCGGACTCCTTCTCGATGACGATGAACACGTTGTGGCCGAGCTTCTGCCCCATCAGCGCCAGGCGGATGAATTCGCGGTCCTTGTAGCCATTGCAGACGATGGTGCCGCCCTTCGGCGCCAGCGCCAGCACGGCCATCAGCTCCGGCTTGGAACCGGCCTCCAGGCCGATGGAGACGTTCTGCGTAGCGATGATGTTCTCCACCACCGCTTCCTGCTGGTTGACCTTGATCGGATACAGTGCGGTGTACTTGCCGGCGTACTCCATGCGCTCGATGTTGGCGTCGAAGGCACCGGTCAGACGCCGCACGCGGTCCTGCAGGATGCCGGGGAAGCGCACCAGCAACGGCAGCGACAGGCCGGCCTCGCGCAGTTGCTCGATCAGAGCGCTGAACTCGATCGGCGCGCCGTCCGGCCCTTGCGGACGGACCTCGACCTTGCCCTGGTCGTTGATCGCGAAATAACCCGCCCCCCAATGGCGAATGCCATAGATGCTGCGGCTGTCGGCTGCAGTCCACTGGCTGCCGTCGTCTTTACGTGTACGTCGTACGGGCATCGAGGCCTCCGGAAGAAAATGACTGTTTCGCATCGGACATGAATCGCCATGCGAAGGCTATCCGGCTTCGACAGCCGATAGGCAAAGAAATAGCGGAAAACACCGGAACAGCGAGAAGAAGGCTATCAGCCGCCGGACCGCTTCGCCTTGAAGCCACGTTTGATCAGCTCGTCCATGAGCAGTTGGACATGCTCACCCTGGATTTCGATCACCCCGTCCTTGAGCGCACCGCCGGTACCGCAACGGCGCTTCAACGCGCTGGCCAACTCCTTGAGCTCGGCTTCGGCCAGCGGCACGCCGGTGATGGTAGTGACGGTCTTGCCGCCTCGGCCCTTGCTTTCGCGACGCACCCGGGCGATGCCATCGCCTTCGGGAATGATCGTCTGTTTGCAGATACAGGCATCGACCGGCTTGCTGCAATCGGGGCAATGGCGCCCTGAGTCGGTGGAATAGACCAGCCCGCCCAGGCCAGCGAGTGAGGTGGTTTTCTTCGCCACCGGACACCTCTCGATCAAACGAATGAAAGCCGCGCCAGCAGGCGGCGGAAAAGCGCGCAATTTAACAGACCGAGGCGGATGAATCCGCCATCACCCGATAAAACTTTCCGCCGTATTCCGGCACGTCGGTTGCCGAGAATCGACCATCGACTATTCGAGAAGGCCCTTCGCGCGCATGGCGCGCCCCTACACTTTTCTCCGCCACCTGAGAACGGCAGGGCGCTGGCGCCTGCTCCGTTCGGCGGACTGCCCTCCTACACGATCCGCCCCGCTGGCGCATAGGGCGCCGGGTCGACGACCGGCTCGCGCCCGAGCATCAGGTCGGCCAGCAGCTGGCAGGAAGCAGGTGCCAGCACCAGACCGTTGCGGAAATGCCCGCAGTTCAGCCAGAGCCCTTCGAAGCCGCTCACCGCTCCTATATAGGGAACGCCGTCCGGCGAACCGGGACGCAGCCCCGCCCAGTGCTTGACCACCTGCGCGTCGGCCAACGCCGGCAGCAGCTCGACCGCGGTCGCCTTGAGACTTTCCAGCGCATCTTCGGTGGGCACCTTGTCGAAGCCGACATCCTCCAGCGTACTGCCGACCAGGATATGGCCATCGCGACGAGGGATCGCATAGCGCCGCCTGGCCAATACCATGCTCGGCAGGAAATTCTCATCGCACTTGAAGAGAATCATCTGCCCCTTCATCGGCTTCACCGGTAGCTCGATCCCCAGCGTGGCCAGCAGCTCACCGCTCCAGGCACCTGCCGCAACGACCACCTGATCGGCGCGCATCTCGCCCTGCGCCGTCTGCACGCCGACGACCCGCTCACCGTCACGCACGAAGCCCGTCACCGGACACTGTTCGAGCAGGCGCACGTTCGGCAACCGCTGCAGCGCCTCGCGCAGCGCCTGCAACAACCGCGGGTTACGCACATTCGCCACGCCGGACATGTACACAGCGCGGGAATATCCCGCCCCCAGGGACGGCACCGCCGCCCGGACCTCGTCCAGCGGCACCGAGCGCAAAGGCCGCCCGTGGCGCTCGGCCCAGGCCAGGGCCTCGGCCTCGTCATCCAGATCCAGCCAGTACAGGCCGGTCACATGCACCTGCGGGTCGACCCCGGTCTCGGCCAACAACCGCTCGCCCAGTTGCGGATAGAAATCCTGCGACCAATGTGCCAGTGCCGTGACCGCCGGACTGTAACGCCATGGATACAACGGTGAAACGATCCCGCCACCGGCCCAGGACGCTTCGCGGCCCGTTACGCCCGCCTCGACGAGCACCACCTGCCCGCCTGCTTCGGCTAGCCGCAGCGCGCTCAACAGGCCGATCACGCCCCCACCAACGATGATCACTTCTTGATTCACATTCATCTCCAATCATCTGGTTCACATTTCGGCTCGACCTGACTTGACTGACGGGCAGACTGCTTTAAAAGAGTTTGCGAGCACCATGCATATACCCGTTTTCAGATTGGGCATGCACAACAGCAGCCAGGACGGCTGACATCATAAGTGCAAAGGAACCGCACTATGGCGAATCGAAATCAAGGCTTCACGCTTATAGAGCTGATCGTCACGCTATCGATACTGACCATCGTCGTCTCGATAGCATTTCCAGTCTTCACCGAAATGGTCGCCAGGAGTCGTCAACAGGCTCTACTCAATGACGTCTGGTCAACGGTGCAAAATGCAAGAGTCACCGCAGTGCTGCATAGGGAAACGATCGAGATATGCGGCTCGAAGGATACGGTCAACTGCACATCCGATTGGTCTGATGGTTGGTTGGTGCACAGTCCCGGCAGACAGCAAGCTCGCAACCTGACACAACTTCCCTCCTCCGACCAACTTCGCTGGAGGGGTCTAGGTAAGAACATCCGTTTTCGCAGCAACGGCACCACCCTCAATAACGGCACCTTCTATCAGTGCCACAAGCAAAAACTTGCCTGGCAACTCAAGCTCAGTCGTCAAGGTCGGCTACGAATCGCGACACCAGCCGAAAATAACAAAGAGCAGGCCATCTGCGACACTGAACAAGCACACGGCAATTGATCGAAGCATGGTCGAGATCACGCCTGCGACATCATTCACACTCGATAATGCACCCCATACCGGCCATCCCGGCAAACGGGCCGGCCATCTCCGTAGCCAAGACAATACAAAGCACCGCCCCCATTATCCGCTCAAGAATTCCAACGGAGCGCACCATGTCACGCCGCAGCGACATGCATGGATTCACCCTGATCGAACTGATGATTACTCTGGCCCTGCTGACCATCGTAGTGTCCATCGCAGTTCCCAATTTCACCTTTTTCATTCAGAAAACACGCCTGCAAAACAAGGCCGATGAGCTCATCAGTTTGCTGCAATATGCGCGCGGCGAAGCGGTAGTCCGTCGTACCGCGTCAGTCGTCACGGTAAACGACGATGGTCCCTGGCTCCTCAATGTCGGAAACGATGAACGTCAGTTGGAGCACATTCCTGCGCAGGCGCAAATGCTCGCGAACGTCACACAAGTGACCTACCGCGCCAACGGAACGGCCAATGCCTCGACCATCATCTTGTGCCTGGACGATAACCCGGATACCGGTTTCGTTGTTGATATCCAACCCAGTGGCGCGGCGCGCCTGCATCCCCGCGGCAAGGCTGCCGACGGGAACGACCTGACCAGTTGTACGCCATGAGGAAAGACATGAGACACAGCAAAGGCTTCAGCCTGATCGAAGTGATGGTCACCCTGGTGCTCACCACAATCGGCATCCTCGGCATGGTGGCAATGCAGGGACGCAGCATTCAGTACACGCAGGATTCGGTACAGAGAAACGCAGCTGTGATGCTGGCCGGGGATTTTGTCGAGATTATCCGCACCAACCCCGAAGAGCTTTTCGAAAAGGCACCGCCTGCGGAACCCTTCTATAACGCGTTCAAAGACAACTCTCTCTTCTACAAGGATGCAGGAAACGATTTCGCCACCGCCCCCGCCGATTGCGTTGCTAACCCGAAGAGCGCGTTGGAAATGCGCGACTGCTGGATCAAAGCAGCCCAAGCGGCACTGCCTGGGGCAAGTGATCTGTTCGAAGACGCCTTTTACATCTGCCGCAGCTCGGCCCCGGGCAACTGCAACGACAAGGGCTCCATGCTAGAAATCCAGCTGGCCTGGAGAGTGAAAGCCGGTACATGCCCTGACGACAGGGCCTCCAACGACACCACATGCATCTACAGAACCCGAGTAGAACTATGAGAAACCTCAGCATGCATTCACAGCGCGGGTTGTCCATGATTGAGCTTCTGGTAGCCCTTGCCATCAGTAGTTTCCTGCTTCTCGGCATCAGCCAAATCTATCTGGATAACAAGCGCACTTACCTCTTTCAGCAAAGCCAAGCTGGAAATCAAGAGAACAGCCGCTTCGCCACACTTATGCTCAATGAGTACCTGAGTAAGGCTGGTTATCGTCGCGCGCCGGATCAACTGGTCGAGGATGCCTTTCCTCAAGTTACGGCAAATACCGATTGCCAAGCCTTCACCAAAGGTAGTCCGGTAACTGCAGCCAAAGATCAACTGGGCATCTGCCTGCGCTACCAACCTACTATCAGTGGCGAACTGGATTGCCAGGGAGATGGCACTACGGTCTTCGATGATAGCAAGGCATTCAAGGCGCCCTCCGCCAGCAGCCTTATAACGCTGGTTCTGAGATATGAGCCGGGAGCGGAACTGAACACTGGCGCACTGCAATGCAAGAGTCTCAGTGCGAGTAGCCCTGCCTATGTCGAATTGCTCACTGGTATAGCCGACTTCCGTCTCGAGTTCGGGGTAGGCGGCAAGGACCTGCTGGAAAAGAAGTTGACCGAAGGCAGTGGGCGCTTCGTCAAAGCTGCAGCTTGGACAGATAACAGCGGGCCTATCCGCGCAGTTCGCTATTCCATTCTGCTCGCCAGCCGGGAAAGTCAGCGCGATGGAGACTCACAGATATATAGCGACTGGTATGAAACTTCGGATGCAACTACCAAGGCGCGTCTCGCAGCAGGCGATAAGAGCCGCATCTACCAAGTGGCACATGGAACCCAGACGATCAGGAATTTGATGCCATGAAAACCTTCCACCCCCTCCGCGAGCATGGCGCTACTCTGCTTGTTGCCTTGGTTATGCTGCTGATTCTGACGGTATTGGCAGTGTCCAGCATGCGCGGCGTAGTACTCGAATCGCGGATAACCGGCAATCGTGCGGAAAATTTGCGTCTGCAGGGGGCTGCCGATGCGGCATTGCGTGAGGGCGAATTTCGCTTCTATGGTCCTGCCAACCTACGCGACAAACTCGAACCCAGCGAGAGCAATTGCCAGAAGAGCAATAAATTGCAAACCAATGGCATCAACCGGCCTTGCCTGCTGGATATTTCCGATGAAGCAGATCGTCTTGCTTTCATGCTCAACCCATTGAGTTTTCTCAAGAGCAGCTCGGCAGACAACAAGACAGGTGCGGATACCGCGGCCGCAGGTGAGACCGATTTCGTCACGTGGATGCCGTATCGCGGCAGGGAAGCAGGGAACGACAACGTCACCGCAACTGACCTGGACGCTTACTGGAATACGCGCCTGATAACTGTCGGCGAAGACGATGCAACAGCTCTGAATGCAGAGTATGGAGCCATCCTAGAAGGCCGTGGGACTTACTTTTACCAGATCAATGGGCAGGCCGACGACCGACTCACCCTGCAGTCGACGACTGCCAATGTCTATGTTGGCCTGAACAATTAAGGGAAATGGATATGACCCCTAAGTATTTCGCAGCCATAAAATTTCTGGCCGCAACAGGGCTGGGAATCGCGCTGTTCAGCGCACCGTTGAGCCTTCAGGCAGCAATTTCTCAGCAACCGCTCTCACTTACCGAAGGTGTCTCCCCTAATTTGCTTGTAACTTTAGACGACTCAGGGAGTATGGCCTGGGCATATGCGCCGGACGGAATTAATACATCAGCTAACCTTGGCAGCCGCGCCTGGCGCTCCAATGCATTTAACTCCATGTATTACGATCCGAACACGACATACCGTTTACCTAAGCAGGTTAGAATGGTGAACGGTGAGGTAGTAGTCTCTGACTACCCAACGCCAAGCTTCACCAGCGCGCCACAAAATGGCTACAGCAGCAACAGCACAAAAACCAATCTTTCCAGCAAGTTTCGAGCACAGGGTAGCGGGACATCATTTATCACCACCTGCGGAACAGGAGTATTCCCTGCAGGAGTCTGTAGTAATGGAGAAGCTCCTGCTCATTACTTCCAGTACAACGTGAGCGCGACCTGCCCCCAAAGAAACCCGAGCAACAACAACAACTGTTACACATATAACCAAGTAGGCACAGCTCAACAAACCAACTTCGCTATCTGGTATGCTTTCTATCGCACCCGTAACCTCGCCACCCGCTCCGCGGCCAATCTAGCTTTTTATACACTGCCCGAAAATGTACGCCTTACCTGGGGCGCTCTTAATACCTGCAGTATTGGAGCTGGCAGTACGAGTAGCAGCGGAACCTGCAGCAACAACACCATAAAGCGCTTCTCCGAACAACACCGTGTAAACTTCTTCAATTGGCTGAGTGCCCTTCCACAATCGGGTGGCACCCCCCTTCACGATGCAATTAAACGTGCTGGAGACTTCCTTCAGAACAATACTAAAGCCTACAAAGATGATGACGGCAGCGAATATTCCTGCCGTGCCAGCTACCATATTCTCATGACCGACGGCATGTGGAATGGTCGGCCTAGCGGCAACATTAACCATGATGGAAGCCTCGATTATCCGTATAAGGATGATCAAACCAATACCCTCGCAGATTGGGCTTACCACTATTGGGCGACCGACCTGCGATCCAATTTGGCAAATAAGGTGGCCCCTTATTTACCGGATGGCGCGGACAGCAAGGACCCTCGCTACGATCCTGCCAACTGGCAGCACATGGTAAATTTCACGGTCGGCCTTGGACTCACCAATTCGCTACAACTAAGCACCGCACCAACCTGGGGCGGCTCTACATTCACCAACCATAGCGAGTTGATGAACATGGCGACCAATGGCAAGCGCTGGCCAGCCGTTGGCAACGACGACCCGGACAACGTCTATGATCTTTGGCATACCGCCATCAACTCACGTGGCGAATTTTTCAGTGCCGATTCTCCTGACAGCCTGGTTGCAGCCTTCGCCGATATCCTCAGCCGTATCTCTGGACGTACTAGCTCCGCTGCCAGCCCAGCTATTAACTCAGGTATGCAGGACGATGGTACAGGTGGGCTGGTGAGTTATGCCTACCAAACGTCCTACTCCAGTAATGATAGCTGGGCAGGGGATATAAAAGGCTATCTAAAAGCGAAGACATACAACGCAGTCACCGGCCTTTTCGATGTGACCACCACGGAAGAGTGGAGTGCACGCGACAATCTCGACAGTCGCGTGGGCAACCGTAACATCATGATCGCGTCGCACACTGGCGGTACACTGGGTGATGCAGACGGTCTCACGGAGTTCAGCTGGAGTCATGCAGCGATGCCAGCACCCCAGGTACGCTTGCTTATTACCTGCGGCAGAATCCTGACGATGGCGACACGCTAGAAACGGACAGCACTAATGCACAGCTGCGCCTGGATTTTTTACGTGGCAACCGGAGCTAGAAGGCTCTCTGTTTCGCGTGCGCTACACGGTGCTCGGCGACATGATCGCGTCCAAACCGGTAACGGTGCGTGGCGCTCGCTACCTGACCAGCTACGCAGAAAGATTACACCCGGGGGAGGGTATTCCGAGTTCGTCGAAGCGCAGCAGGAAAGGGCACCACGCGTTTATGTAGGTGCTAACGATGGGATGCTGCATGGTTTCGATGCAGTAACAGGGCAGGAAACATTCGCTTTCGTCCCAACAGTAGTTTTCCCGAAACTGCACAAACTCACAGGCAAGAACTACCAAGGAGCCCACCATCAGTTTTATGTAGATGGCTCACCAGTGGTCGCCGATGTTTACATAGGCGGTGAATGGCGTACAGTTTTAGTAGGAACAATGCGGGCAGGTGGTAAAGGATTGTTCGCTCTGGACGTGACCAATCCCAATGCCATCAAGCTGCTGTGGGAATTCCATGACAGTTCAATACCCAATACCAATGATGTACGTCTGGGTTATAGCTTCCCGCATCCGACCATCGCGCGCCTGCACAATGGAAAATGGGCAGTAGTTACCAGCAATGGTTACGACAGTGCGAACAAGGATAATGGCAAAGCCGCCCTGCTGATCATCGACATGGAAACCGGAGATCTGACCAAAAGCTTGGAAGTTGCTGGCGCCGACGGTTTGGCCAACGGCTTGTCGACACCAAAACTGGCCGATTTCAACGCAGACGGCATAGCCGATTTCGCCTATGCTGGCGATTTGCAAGGCAATCTATGGCGCTTCAACCTTACTCCGGAAGATACGGTCGCACCATACACCCAACAAGTTAGTGAGACTACCGCAGCCGAAAGTGGCTTCAAGGTTTCCTATTCGGGCACACCGTTGTTCAAAGCAGCAACTTCTTCAAATGCACGCCAGCCTATTACCGCTGCACCCTCAATCATTCGCCATCCCACGCTGCACGGCTATCTGATTGTATTCGGCACAGGCAAATATTTCGAAGAAGGCGATAAGGATGGCTCATCCACCACTCAAAGCGTCTACGGAGTTTGGGATACCAATACACTCGATCCAGATGGCACGTTGCAGCCTGCCAACCTATCTCGAAACGGTCTCCAGGCACAAACAATGAATTCAGTGCTCGAAAGCGAGGTTTCGGGGCGCGATGCCCGACTACTGAGCCAGAATTCCGTCAAGTGGGCGATACCACCAACTCCGACCACCCCCAATGGACGGACAATGATGGCCATAAATATGGGTGGTACTTCGATTTACCGCTAGACAGCGAAATGGTAATCGAGGACATGGTCACCCTTGGCCGAACGCTGTTCTTCCAGACTCTGGTTCCCAACGCCGATCCTTGCGCTTCAGGCGTCGAGACTTGGACCTATGCGGTAGATCCTCAGAGTGGTGGACGTACACTGCACCATGCCTTCGTCGATCATCGCAGTTCCAACAATGCCGATACTGTTATCTCCGCCATTCGTCAGGACGGCGAAGGCGGTCTAACCCTGGGTCAGACGCCGGACAGCAAGTACGAACTGTGCACCGGGCTCGAGTGCAAGAAGGTTTTCCCGGATCCATCCAGCCTGGGCCGTCAAAGCTGGCGCCCAATAGTGGAGTGACTCATGAACCACAGATTTCCACGCTTACTGGCGATAGTAACTATGACGCTGCTCACAGGCATTGCCCACTCGGCAACTTTCGAGGCAAGTGGCACTATCAGCGACGTGCAGCTTGGCAACAATCTCATTGTCGTCGAGAAAACGACCTATTCGCTACCGAACAAAACGGCGCTCAACGGCACACCGGCGATTCTGCAATTACAGCCAGGCTATCTGATCGGATTCAGCGGCACCGAAGCATCACCCCACTCGATCATCGACTCAATCTATCTCTATCCCGAGTCGGTACGTAGCGCCAAACAGGGAGAACATCCATGATGTCACGTGCCAGGGGCTTCACCCTGATCGAACTAATGATAGTAGTAGGTATCCTTGGGATTCTGGCGGCGATCGCCTACCCTAACTACACCGAGTACGTCCAACGCAGCAACCGCAGTGAAGGGCATGCCCTGCTTAATGATGCGGCTGCGAGCCAGGAGCGATTTTTTGCACAGAACAACAGTTATGTAACTGCGGCCGCGGATATTGCAAAGCTGGGTCTGCGCGGCACCAGTGGTACAACCGTCACTTCGGATAACAGAAAATACACCCTGACAGTAAGTACGGTCGCCAACGACGGTGGCTACACGCTGACCGCGACACAGCGCTTCGGTGACACAGCCTGTGGCAACCTCACCCTCAATGCTCGCGGCGTAAAAGGCAGTAACGGGAGCAAGAGCGTCGAGGCGTGCTGGAAATAATCCAAACCAACCCACCATGAAGAAGCCCGGCATTTGCCGGGCTTCTTCATTCTGAGCCGTGAAGCCCATGCTGCTCATGAGCTGTTCGCAAGAAGCCTTACAACGCCTTCACCCGCAACTCCTTCGGCATCGAAAACGTCACGTTCTCCGGTCGCCCGTCCAGCTCATCGGTGCCGCTGGCGCCCCACTCCTTCAGTCTCTCGATCACGCCACGCACCAGCACTTCCGGTGCCGAGGCGCCGGCGGTGATGCCGATGCGCTGAACGTTCTCGAACCACGCGCGCTCAAGGTCCTCGGCGCCGTCGATCAGGTAGGCCGGGGTGCTCATACGCTCGGCCAGTTCTCGCAGGCGGTTGGAATTGGAGCTGTTGGGGCTGCCGACCACCAGTACCACGTCGCACTCGTCGGCCAGTTGCTTGACCGCGTCCTGGCGGTTCTGGGTGGCGTAGCAGATGTCGTCCTTGCGCGGCCCGCCGATGCCGGGAAAGCGGCTGCGCAGCGCATCGATGACCCGGCTGGTGTCGTCCATCGAAAGCGTCGTCTGGGTAACGAAGGCCAGCGCCTCGGGGTTGCGCACCTGCAGCCGCGCCACGTCCTCCTCGTCCTCCACCAGATAGATCGAGCCACCATTGCACGTGTCGTATTGCCCCATGGTGCCTTCCACTTCCGGATGGCCCTGGTGGCCGATGAGGATGCATTCGCGCCCTTCGCGGCTGTACTTGGCGACTTCCAGGTGCACCTTGGTCACCAGCGGGCAGGTGGCGTCGAACACTTTCAGGCCGCGTTTTTCCGCCTCCTGGCGCACCGCCTGGGAGACGCCGTGGGCACTGAAGATGACGATGACATCGTCCGGTACCTGGTCCAGTTCCTCGACGAAGATCGCGCCGCGTGCGCGCAGGTCTTCCACCACGAACTTGTTATGCACGACTTCATGCCGCACGTAGATCGGCGGGCCGAAGACCTCCAGGGCGCGATTGACGATCTCGATGGCGCGGTCGACACCCGCGCAGAAGCCGCGGGGATTGGCGAGTTTGATTTGCATGGTGGAGTCTCGGCACGCGGAGCTTGAAAACGGGGTAGAGTGTAGCGCGATACGCTGCAGGGCGTTCTTCGACGCCCGTGCGTGTGCTGCCAGGCTGATCGCCAGCACGCTGGCGCCTACATCTATCGGCCCTGACCCGACGGGGCCTAGACCGGCTTGACCTCGATGATCTCGACTTCGAAGGACAGCGTCTTGCCGGCCAGCGGATGGTTGAAATCGACGGTGACCTGGTTGCCGTCGAAGGCCTTGACCACCCCCGGCAATTCAGTGCGGGCGGCATCCTGGAAGCTCACCATCAGGCCCTCGGACAGCTCCATGCCCTCGAACTGGCTACGCGGCATCACCTGCACGTTCTGCGGGTTGACCTGGCCGAAGCCTTGCTCCGGCGCGATCTGCAGGGTGCGCTTGTCGCCGGCCTTGAGGCCGTACAGTTGCTGCTCGAAGCCCGGCAGCAGGTTGCCGTCACCCACCTTGAAGGTGGCGGGTTTCTTGTCGAACGTGCTGTCGACCAGCTCGCCCGTTTCCAGGCCAAGCGCGAAATGCAGGGTGACTTCCTTGTCCGGCCCAATGCGCTGTTCAGTCATGTGCGGATTCTCCGGTCTTGTTGCCCTTGAACATATCCAGCGCCAGCATCACGGCGCCCACGGTAATGGCGCTGTCGGCAATGTTGAACGCCGGGAAATACCAGCGGTTCTGCCAATGCACCAGGATGAAGTCGACCACATGGCCCAGCACGATGCGGTCGTAGAGATTGCCCAGCGCGCCGCCCAGCACCAGCGCCAGCGCCACGGCCAGCCAGGTCTCGTCGGCCTTCAGCCGCTTGAGCCAGACCACCAGCACGGCGCTCACGCCAATGGCGATCAGCGCGAACAGCCAGCGCTGCCAGCCGCTGTGATCGGCGAGGAAGCTGAAGGCCGCGCCGGTGTTGTAGGCCAGCGTCCAGGCGAAGTAGCCGGGAATGACCTCGACCTTCTGGTACAGGCTGAAATTGGCCTCGAACCAGTGCTTGCTCACCTGATCGAAGGCGATCACCAGCACGCTGAGCCATAGCCAGGTGAGCTTGCCGAAGCGTGCGCTCATCGCCTGGCTCCAGTGCCGCTTGCGCCGATGGCGAGGCCGTCACGCATAGTGACGCACCTCGCCGGCACCTTCGATGTTTTCCACGCAGCGCCCGCAGATTTCCGGGTGCTCGGCGTGGCTACCGACATCCGGCAGGTGGTGCCAGCAGCGACCGCACTTGGCGTGCTCGGTCTTCTTCACCAACAGCTTGAGGCCGGCCAACTCGCTCTCCACCGCCGCGGCAGGCGCCTGCGCCAGCGGCGCGACCGCGACGGCCGAAGTGATCAGCACGAAGCGCAGCTCGTTGCCCAGCTTGGCCAGTTCGGTAACCAGGGCGTCCTCGGCATACAGGGTGACTTCGGCCTGCAGGTTGCCGCCGATGGCCTTGGCGTTGCGCTGGTTCTCCAGCTCCTTGTTCACCGCGGCCTTGACCGCCATCACCTTGTCCCAGAAGACGCGATCCAGCGCGGCATCCTGCGGCAGCTCGGCGAGGCCCTCGTACCAGGTATTGAGCATCACCGACTCGTTGCGCTCGCCCGGCAGGTATTGCCAGATCTCCTCGGCGGTGAACGCCAGGATCGGCGCGATCCAGCGCACCAGCGCCTCGGCGATGTGGTACAGCGCGGTCTGGCAGGAGCGCCGCGGCAGGCTGTCGGCACCGGTGGTGTACTGGCGGTCCTTGATGATGTCGAGGTAGAAGCCGCCCAGCTCCTGCACGCAGAAATTGTGCACCTTCTGGTAGACGTTCCAGAAGCGGTAGGTGGTGTAGGCCTCCTCGATCTCGCGCTGCAGTAGCAGGGCTCGGTCGATGGCCCAGCGATCCAGCGCAATCAGCTGATCATTCGGCACCATGTGCTGCGCCGGGTCGAAACCGTCGAGATTCGAGAGCAGGAAGCGCGCGGTGTTGCGGATGCGTCGATAGGCATCGGCGCTGCGCTGCAGGATCTGCTTGGACACCGCCATCTCGCCGGAATAGTCGGTGGCCGAGACCCACAGACGCAGGATATCGGCGCCCATGCTGTCGGTGATTTCCTGCGGCGCGATGACGTTGCCGAGGGACTTGGACATCTTGCGGCCGTTCTCGTCCACGGTGAAACCGTGGGTGAGCAGGCCCTTGTACGGTGCATGGCCGTCGATGGCCGCGCCGGTCAGCAGCGAGGAATGGAACCAGCCGCGGTGCTGGTCGGAGCCTTCCAGATAGAGGTCGGCGCGCGGGCCCTGCTCATGGCCCATGGGGTGCGAACCACGCATCACGTGCCAATGGGTAGTGCCGGAATCGAACCAGACGTCCAGGGTATCGTTGGTCTTCTCGTACTGCGCGGCCTCGTCGCCGAGCAGTTCGGCCGGGCCGAGCTTGAACCAGGCCTCGATGCCTTCGCGCTCCACGCGCTGGGCGACCTGCTCCATCAGCTCGACAGTGCGCGGATGCAGCTCGCCGCTTTCCTTGTGCAGGAAGAACGGAATCGGCACGCCCCAGTTGCGCTGGCGCGAGATGCACCAGTCCGGACGGCCGGCGATCATCCCGTGCAGGCGCGCCTGGCCCCAGGCCGGGACGAACTCGGTCTGCTCGATGGCATCCAGCGCGCGGCGGCGCAGCGAGCTGCCGTCGTGGGCGACCTTGTCCATGCCGACGAACCACTGCGCGGTGGCGCGGTAGATCAGCGGCGTCTTGTGCCGCCAGCAGTGCATGTAGCTGTGCTGGATCGACTCGTGCTTGAGCAGCGCGCCGACCTCGGCGAGCTTGGCGACGATGTTCGGGTTGGCCTTCCAGATGAACTGGCCGCCGAAGAACGGCAGGTCCGGCACGTAGACGCCATTGCTCTGCACCGGGCCGAGAATGTCGTCGTTCTCCATGCCGTAGTGCTTGCAGGAACGGAAGTCGTCCTCGCCATAGGCCGGCGCCGAGTGGACGATGCCGGTGCCGGCGCCGGTTTCCACGTACTCGGCCAGGTAGACCGGGGCGAAGCGCTCGTAGAACGGATGGCGGAAGCGGATCAGTTCCAGCGCCTTGCCTTCGCAGCGGGCGACGATCTCACCGTTCAGGCCATAGCGTTGCAGGCAGGATTCGACCAGCTCCTCGGCCAGCACCAGCAGGCGCTCGCCGGTGTCGACCAGCGCGTAGATGAATTCAGGGTGTACGTTGAGCGCCTGGTTGGCCGGGATGGTCCAGGGGGTGGTGGTCCAGATGACGATACTGGTCGGCTTGGCCAGGCTGGCGAGGCCGAAGGCGGCTGCCAGCTTGTCGGCGTCCTCGACGGCGAAGGCGACGTCGATGGCGTCGGATTTCTTGTCCTGATATTCGACCTCCGCCTCGGCCAGCGCCGAGCCGCAGTCGAAGCACCAGTTCACCGGCTTCAGGCCTTTGAAGACGAAGCCGCCCTCGACCAGCTTCGCCAGGGCACGGATTTCACCGGCTTCGTTGACGAAGTCCATGGTCTTGTAGGGATTGTCCCAGTCGCCGAGCACGCCGAGGCGGATGAAGTCGGCCTTCTGCCTTCGATCTGCTCGGCGGCGTAGGCGCGGCAGCGCTCGCGGGTCAGGTCCGCCGGCTGGTTCTTGCCGAAGGTGGTCTCGACCTTGTGTTCGATCGGCAGACCGTGGCAGTCCCAGCCCGGCACGTAGGGCGCGTCGAAACCGGCCAGGGTGCGCGAGCGGACGATCATGTCCTTGATCACCTTGTTCACCGCATGGCCGATGTGGATGTTGCCGTTGGCGTAGGGCGGGCCGTCGTGCAGGACGAACTTCGGGCGACCTTCGCCGATCTGCCGCAGCTTCCGGTACAGGTCAATGCTATTCCAGCGCTGCAGAATCTCCGGCTCGCGCTGTGGCAGACCGGCCTTCATCGGAAACGCCGTGGACGGCAGATTGAGGGTCGCTTTGTAATCGGTCATTTCAGTCCTGACTCGTGGTGAAGGGTGAAGCCCGCCAGTAGTCGCGGGCGGCGGCGATGTCCGCGTCGATCGCCGTCTTGAGTGCCTCCAGCGAGGCGAAACGCTGCTCGTCGCGCAGCTTGCGCAGGAAGGTCACCTGCACCAGGCGGCCGTAAAGGTCGCCCCGGTAATCGAGCAGATGCACTTCCAGGTGTGGCCGGCCGTCGCTTTCGACCGTAGGCCGCATACCGATGTTGGCCACGCCAGCCAGCGGCTTGCCATCCAGTTCGAGGCTGACCACGAACACCCCGCTGAGCGGCGTATTGCGGCGCTTGAGCTGAACGTTGGCGGTCGGTGCGCCCAGCTGGCGACCGAGCTTCTGCCCATGCATGACCCGGCCGGTGATGCCGAACGGCCTGCCGAGCAACGCTTCGGCCTGTGCCAGATCGCCTGCCGCCAACACCTGGCGCAGACGTGTGCTGCTGACCCGCTCGCCATCCACCTCGATGGTGGTGGCGGCCTCGACGGTGAAGCCTTCGGCGGCACCGGCCTTGTGCAGGAAGTTGAAGTCGCCGGCACGGTCGCAGCCGAAACGGAAATCGTCGCCGACCTCCAGATGCCGCACCCCCAGCCCCTCCACCAGCGTGGCATGAACGAATTCGGCCGCGCTCAGCTCCCGCAGTCGCCGATTGAAGGCCAGGCACAGCACCAGGTCGACACCCTGCTCGCTCAACAACTGCAGCTTCTCACGCAGCCGGGTCAGACGTGCAGGCGCCCTTTCCGGCGAGAAGAATTCGCGCGGCTGCGGCTCGAAAATCACCACGCAACTGGGCAGCCCCAGCTCGGCCGCACGTTCGCGCAGGCGCGCCAGGATGGCCTGATGCCCCCGGTGCACTCCGTCGAAGTTGCCAATGGTGGCGACACAGCCCCGATGCCGGGGGCGTAGGTTGTGAAGACCTCGAACCAGCTGCATACCGCACTTCTTGCTTGAAAAGTGGCCGATTATACGCATGTGGCGAGCCTTCCGGACAGGTTTGCCGCCGTCCGGCACTGTCGATCAGTGCCGCAAATGCCGAGGCCGCAAGCCCAGCAGCAGCAGCCCGCCGGCAAACGCGACCAGGCCGGCGCAAACCAGCAGCGCCAGACGCAACGCGCGTTGCTGCCAGCCCCAGGCGAACCACTCCTGTGCCGGTACGTTAAGCCACCAGACCACCGCTACCATCGCCGCGCAGGCGCCAGCCAGACGCAGCGCGAACAGCCACCAGCCAGGCGTCGGACGGTACACGCCGATCTTGTAGAGCCCCCAGAACAGCAGGAAGGCGTTGAGCATCGACGACAACGACGTCGCCAGCGCCAGCCCGACATGCTTGAGCGGCCAGATCAGGATCAGGTTCATCACCATGTTGGCGACCATGCAGATGACCGCCACGCGCACCGGCGTCTTCAGGTCCTGGCGCGCGAAGAAGCCGGGCGCCAGCACCTTGATCAGCATGAACGCCAGCACGCCCAGCGAATAGGCCTGCAGCGCCCTGGCCGACTGCACCACCGCCTCTTCGCTCATGGCGCCGTAGTAGAACAGGCTGGCAATCATCGGCTCGGCGAGGATACCCAGCGCCAGCGCAGCGGGCACGCCCACCAGCAGGACCATCCGCAGCGCCCAGTCCAGCGTCGACGAAAAGGCCTTGGGATCGTCGCTGGCATGCTGGCGCGACAGGCTCGGCAGGATCACCGTGCCGATGGCGATGCCGAACGCCCCCAGCGGCAACTCGGACAGCCGATCGGCGTAGTACAGCCAGGACACGCTGCCGGTCTGCAGGAAGGACGCCAGCACGGTATCGAGCAACAGGTTGATCTGACTGACCGAGACCCCGAACAACGCCGGCACCATCAGCAGCATGATGCGCCGCACACCCGCATCGCCGACCTTGACCCGCGGCCTGGGCAGCAGCCCCAGCCGGGCGACGTAGGGCAGCTGGAACGCCAGCTGGGCGAAGCCGGCAATGAACACGCCCCAGGCCAGCGCCATGATCGACTGGTTGAAGTACGGCGTGAGGAATATCGCCGAAGCGATCATGCAGACGTTGAGCAGTACCGGCGTGAAGCCCGGCACGGCGAAGTAGCCGTAGCTGTTGAGCACGCCCGAGGTGAAGGCCGTCAGCGAGATCAGCATCAGGTAGGGGAAGGTGATGCGCAGCAGTTCGCCGGCCAGCTGCATCTTCGCCGGGTCGTCATGGAAGCCCGGCGCGAACAGCATCACCACATAGGGTGCGAACAGCACGCCCAACGCGGTCAGCCCCGCGAGGATCAGGCCCAACATGCCGGCGGTGCGATCCACCAGCAGCTTGACGTCGGCCAGCGTGCGCTTGGCGCGGTACTCCGACAGCACCGGAACGAACGCCTGGGCGAAGGCGCCCTCGGCGAACAGCCGGCGCAGAAAGTTGGGGATCTTGAAGGCGATGAAGAAGGCGTCCGCCGCCGCCCCGGAGCCGAAATAGCTGGCAACCACCATATCGCGTACCATGCCCAGCACGCGCGACAACAGGGTCATGACACTGACCACCGCGCTGGAACGCAACAACCCGCCCTTGCCGGTTTTTTCGGACATTTTGTCTTTCCTGGAATTGCAGCGAGATGGATCGGCCGGACAGCACCACTGCCGACTGGATCGATGGCCAGTTAGGACACGAAACGAGGCGGCGAGTTTAGCCGCAGCCCATCTGTCCGACCAGCATCGCGAGCCATTCGAGCGGGCTTGACAAGCGCCCGCCGCGTCGGCATGATTCGCGGCCTTATTTGCTTTGCAATCCCCCACGTTTTCGAGGAGTTCGACGGTGGCCAACAGCCCTTCCGCCAAAAAACGCGCAATTCAGGCTGAGAAGCGTCGCAGCCACAACGCCAGCTTGCGCTCCATGGTTCGCACCTACATCAAGAATGTGGTCAAGGCCATCGATGCCAAGGACCTGGACAAGGCCCGCGCAGCCTACACCGCCGCTGTGCCGGTCATCGACCGCATGGCCGACAAAGGCATCATCCACAAGAACAAAGCCGCTCGTCACAAGAGCCGCCTGAACGGCCACATCAAGGCCCTCGGCGAAGCTGCTGCAGCCTGAGCTGCCCGTTCTTGAAAAACCGGCCTCGCGCCGGTTTTTATGCCTGCAGCTCCTGGCAGCTTCGCAGGCTGGGTTGAGGAGCGCAGCGACGAAGCCCAACACGCTCAAGCACCGCCCGACATCCTGCCCGTTGGGCTTCGCTGCGCTCAACCCAACCTACGGCCAGGGCAGGATCGGGATCGCCGTCACCGCATTCTGCGGACTGCCTTCGATGATCCGGTCGCTATAGACGAGATAGATCAGCGCATTGCGCTTCTCGTCGAAGAAGCGCACCACCTGCATGCTCTTGAACACCAGCGACGTGCGCTCCTTGAACACCACCTCGCCATCCTTCAGTCCATCATTGACCCGGATGGGCCCGACCTGCCGGCAGGCAATCGACGCCTCGGCCCGATCCTCCGCAAGCCCCAGGCCACCCTTGATGCCGCCGGTCTTGGCTCGCGAAAGGTAACAGGTCACACCGTCGACCTTGGGATCATCGAACGCCTCGATCACGATCTTGTGGTTCGGCCCGAGCCACTTGAACACCGTATCGACTTCGCCAATCTGTTCAGCGAACGCGAATTGCGGCATCGCCAGCCCCAGCAGCAACGCCATGACAGCCCGAGACATGATCACCTCAGACCAGAATCATGTTGTCGCGATGGATCAGCTCCGGCTCGTCGACGTAGCCGAGCAGCTTCTCGATCTCGTCGGACGGGCGACCGAGAATCCGCTGTGCCTCGGCCGCACTGTAATTCACCAACCCCGCGCCACCTCTTCCCCTTGCGGGCCGACGCAGACCACCATTTCACCCCGGCGGAATCCACCCTGCACCGCCTTCACGCCAACCGGCAACAGGCTGCGATGCCCCTGGCGCAAGGCATGCACGGCACCGGCATCCAACGTCAGCGTGCCACGGGTCTGCAAGTGCCCGGCCAGCCACTGCTTGCGCGCCGCATGCCGGCTGCGCTCGGGCGCCAGCAACGTACCCAGGCGCTCGCCGGCCTTGAGCCGCGCCAGCACCTGCTCGATACGCCCACCGACGATCACCGTATGCGCACCGGAACGCGCAGCCAGACGCGCCGCGCGCAGCTTGGTCTGCATGCCGCCGCGTCCCAGCGCACCACCGGTGCCACCCGCCACGGCATCCAGCGCCGGGTCGTCGGCACGCGCCTCGCTGATGAGATTGGCCCGGGGATTGAGACGAGGGTCGGCATCGAACATGCCGTCGCGATCGGTGAGAATGACCAGCAGATCGGCCTCGACCAGGTTGGCCACCAGCGCACCGAGAGTATCGTTGTCGCCGAAGCGGATCTCGTCGGTGACCACGGTGTCGTTCTCGTTGATGACCGGCACTACACCGAGATCGACGAGCGTGCGCAGGGTGCTACGCGCATTGAGGTAGCGCTTGCGGTCGGAAAGGTCGTCATGGGTGACCAGGATCTGCGCAGTCTGCTGATCGCGGCGGGCAAAGCTCGACTCCCAGGCCCGGATCAATCCCATCTGCCCCACTGCCGCAGCGGCCTGCAGCTCATGCACTGCCTTCGGCCGTGCCGCCCAACCCAGGCGGCTCATGCCGGCGGCGACCGCGCCAGACGACACCAGCACCAACTCCACGCCCGCCTCGCGCAGGGCCACCATCTGATCCACCCAGACCGCCATCGCCGCCTGGTCCAGGCCGCGCCCGTCGGCGGTCAGCAGCGCACTGCCGATCTTCACCACCCAGCGCCGCGCACCGCTCACCTTGTCCCGCATCGTTCCCGCCTTCTAATCCGGCCAAAACACCTCTGGATCGGGCTGCGCACGAGCCAGCCCGCCGACCACTCGCATGAAGCAGGTCGCCAAGCGACCCGAACCCGACTCAGCGGACGTAGATGATCTCGGCGCCGCCCTCGTCATCGTCATCGTCGTCGAAGTCGTCATCATCGACCTCATCCGCCGCCTTGACCCCGGCACGCCGCAGCGCACGCTGGTCATCGAGCTCCTGCAACCGCGCACGCGCCTCGTCCTCGATCTGCCGGTCCAGCTCGGCCAGCGCCTCGGCATAATCCGGCTCCTCGGCGATACGCAGCGTACGCTCGTCGAGATAACGCATGATGGCCTGGCTCAGCGCCTCGGTGCCCTCGCCCTCCAGCGCGGAGATGACGAATACCGGCCCTTCCCACTCCAGGCGCTCGACCACCTGGCGCATACGCTCCTCGCGCTCGTCATCGAGCAACTGGTCGGCCTTGTTCAGCACCAGCCAGCGGTCGCGCTGCATCAGGGCCGGGCTGAATTTTTCCAGCTCGCGCAGGATCACCTCGGCCGCATCGGCCGGGTCGCTGCCGTCCAGCGGTGCCATGTCGACCAGATGCAGCAACAGGCGGGTGCGCGCCAGGTGCTTGAGGAACCGAATGCCCAGCCCGGCGCCCTCGGCCGCACCCTCGATCAGCCCCGGGATATCGGCGATCACGAAGCTCTTGTAGCGACCCACGCTGACCACACCGAGGTTCGGCACCAGCGTGGTGAAGGGATAGTCGGCCACCTTCGGCTTGGCGGCGGAAACCGAGCGGATGAAAGTGCTCTTGCCGGCATTCGGCAGCCCCAGCAGGCCGACGTCGGCCAGCACCTTCAGCTCCAGCTTGAGGTCGCGCGCATCGCCCGGCTTGCCCGGCGTGGTCTGCCGCGGCGCACGGTTGGTGCTGGACTTGAAGCGCGTATTGCCCAAGCCGTGCCAGCCACCCTGGGCCACCAGCAGGCGCTGGCCGGCCTTGGTCAGGTCACCCATGATTTCCTGGGTCGCAGCATCGATGACGGTGGTGCCCACCGGCACCGGCAGGACCAGATCCTCGCCCTTGGCGCCGGTACAGTCGGTGCTGCCGCCCTTCTGCCCGTTCTGCGCATGGAAGCGGCGGGTGTAGCGGTAGTCCACCAGGGTATTGAGGTTCTCGTCGGCCTCCAGGTACACCGAGCCGCCGTCACCACCATCGCCGCCGTTGGGACCGCCCTTCTCGATGAACTTCTCGCGACGGAAGCTCATCATGCCGTTGCCACCGTCGCCGGCCTTTACAAAAATCGATACTTCATCGACGAATTTCATGGGAACGCCTCCCGTCGCAGGACGGGCTTAAGAAACAAGAAACGTAAGGATCTTGCGAAAAACCGAACGATCGCCAAGCGGTTCTCGGCAAGAGCCTCACAGGATACAGAAACAAAAAAGCCCCGTCGCATGACAGGGCTTTTCCAGCAACGTCGCGGTTAGGCTGCGACGACGCTCACGTAGCGACGGCCAAAAGCGCCCTTCACTTCGAACTTGACCACGCCTTCGACCTTGGCGAAGAGGGTGTGATCCTTGCCCATGCCCACGCCGTAACCGGCATGGAACTGGGTGCCGCGCTGACGCACGATGATGTTGCCGGCCTTGATGGCCTGGCCGCCGTACATCTTCACGCCAAGGCGTTTGGCTTCTGAGTCGCGACCGTTGCGGGTAGAACCGCCAGCTTTTTTGTGTGCCATGAGTTCAATACTCCTATAAGGGGATTCAGGCCCGATTAGCCCTGAATACCGGTGATTTTGACCTCAGTGAACCACTGACGGTGGCCCTGACGCTTCATGTGGTGCTTACGACGGCGGAACTTGATGATGGTCACTTTGTCGTGGCGGCCCTGGGCAACCACTTCAGCGGTGACTTTGGCACCATCGACCACCGGAGCGCCGATTTTCACATCTTCGCCGTTGCCGATCAGCAGAACGCGGTCGAAAGTGACAGCTTCGCCAGTCGGAACTTCGAGCTTCTCGATCTTGAGGTATTCGCCTTCGGCAACCTTGTACTGCTTGCCGCCGGTAACGATAACTGCGTACATCTATGTATCTCCGTTGATCCTGCTCACCCAGCGCTTTGAAAGAATGGTTGGTGGCTGGCATGGCTGCATGGGGCCGGAAGTGACGCCCGTGCAATTGCGTAAGGCAGGGAAATGCCCAGGGGGAAGTTCAGGGTCCGCGATTGTACGCATGCGCCACCCCCTGCGCAATAGCCAGCTGGCGCTGCCTTGACAGTGCCGGACCCGCCCCCTAGCATGCCGCGCAATCTGCGAGGAGTCCCCGATGCAACCCCAGCCTTTCTACCAAGTTGTGGCGGACGATTTTGCCGCTGTCGATGGCATCATCCGCAAGCAACTGACTTCGCGCGTTCCACTGGTGGAGAAGATCGGGGACTACATCACCTCGGCCGGCGGCAAGCGCCTGCGCCCCTTGCTGGTGCTGCTCAGCGGCAGCGCGCTGGGCCAC
This sequence comes from Pseudomonas sp. BAY1663, assembly GCF_000582595.1. NCBI lineage: Bacteria > Pseudomonadati > Pseudomonadota > Gammaproteobacteria > Pseudomonadales > Pseudomonadaceae > Pseudomonas > Pseudomonas sp. BAY1663. The sequence continues at coordinate 32,094 of NZ_AZSV01000010.1, read as the reverse complement.
CAGGGCGACCAGCTGCGCCTGCTGGCGGCGATCATCGAATTCCTGCACACCTCCACCCTGCTGCACGACGACGTCGTCGATATGTCCGGCATGCGTCGCGGCCGCTCGACCGCCAATGCCCTGTGGGGCAATGCGCCGAGCGTGCTGGTGGGCGACTTCCTCTATGCGCGCTCCTTCGAAATGATGGTCGAGCTCGACTCCATGCCGGTCATGCGCATCATCTCCCAGGCGACCCGGGTCATCGCCGAAGGCGAGGTGCTGCAGCTGTCCAAGGTTCGCGACGCCAGTACCACCGAAGAGATCTACATGGAGGTCATCCGCGCCAAGACCGCCATGCTCTTCGAGGCCTCCACCCATAGCGCCGCCACCCTGGCCGGTGCCAGCGAGGCCCAGCGCGAAGCCCTGCGCGCCTTCGGCGACTACCTCGGCATCGCCTTCCAGCTGGTCGACGACCTGCTCGACTATCAGGGCGATGCCGAAACCCTCGGCAAGAACGTCGGCGACGATCTCGCCGAAGGCAAACCCACGCTGCCACTGATCTACACCATGCGCGAAGGCACGGCCGAACAGGCGGCCCTGGTGCGCAAGGCGATCCAGAAAGGCGGCCTGGAAGATCTGGAAAGCATCCGCGCCGCCGTGGAGGCCTCCGGCGCCCTGGACTACACCGCCAGGCTGGCCCGCGATTACGCCGAGCGTGCCATCGCCTGCCTCGAAGTCGTTCCCGCCAACCGCTACCGCGACGCCCTGGCGGAGCTTTGCCGCTTCGCCGTAGCCCGCACGCACTGAGCACGCCCTTCCGACGCTGCGCCGCATGGCGCAGCCGTCAGCCTCTCCTCTCTTGACTGACACCCCGCTGTAGCCTGCACAGGCATCGATCATCTGCGCTTGCAGTTTTGCAAATAACAATTATTCTCATTAAGCAAATCAACTGGAGGTGCAGCATGACTTATCTGATAGATGCCTGGCTGGATCGGCCACAGCCTTACCTGCGGATACTCGATCGCAACACCGGCGCGGTATGCGTTTCGCTTGAAGGAGAGGCGCTCGAGGAGTTGCGCGAGCAGGGCGACCTGGACCTGCAGGAATTGAGCACCAGCGAGCCCTGCGTGCTCAAGGAGCAGGTCCGCAACCTGTTCCTGTTCAGCTATGCCCGGGCGTTACGCCCTTGAGAAACGGTGTCGGGCGAAAAGCGACGAAAGCGCTCAGACCAGTGGGAGGCGCGCCCTCGCGGCGATTGCAGGCCAACGGCCTGCCAACAGCTAAAAGCATCGCCCCGAGGTCGGGCCGCCCACAAAAACAGTCCGTGCTCGCGAAGCGAGCCGCCTTTTAAAGCACGTCCAGCAGTTCGACGTCGAACACCAGCGCGCTGTGCGGCGGGATGCTGCCGACGCCCTGGGCACCGTAGGCCAGTTCGCTCGGTACGTAGAGACGCCATTTGCTGCCTGCGTTCATCAGTTGCAAGGCTTCGGTCCAGCCGGCGATCACGCCGCTGACCGGAAACTCGGCGGGCTGGCCGCGCTGATAGGAACTGTCGAACACGCTGCCGTCGATCAGGGTGCCGTGATAGTGGGTGCGCACGCTGTCCTCGCGGGTCGGCCGCGGACCTTCGCCGCTGCTCAGCACCTCGTACTGCAGCCCCGACTCCAGCACGACCACGCCTTCGCGCTGGGCATTCTCGGCGAGGAAGGCGCGGCCTTCGGCAGCCGCGGCCTCGGCCTTCTTCTGCGCCTCGGCCTGCATGCGCTCGCGGATCACGGCGAAGCTGGCATTCAGCGCCTCCGGGCTGACCTGGCTGGCAACGCCGGCGAAGGCGTCGCGGATGCCGGCGATCACCGCATCCAGGCTGACGCCCGGCGGTGGATTGTCGCGCAACTGGTCGCCCAGCTGGCGGCCGATGCCGTAGCTCACGCGGGTTTCGTCGGTGGAGAGGTTGAGATCGGTCATGCTCGGGCTCCGATGGGATAAAAGGTCGGCCAGCCTAGCACAGCTGGGCGAACCCTTGCCGAGCGACGCGAATCAGTGCTTGGTGATCTTGTCCATGTAGCCCATGGCGAATGCCGACAGCACGAACGTCAGGTGGATGATCACGTACCACATCAATTTCTCGCTCTCGATCTGCTGCACGTTCATGAACATGCGCAGCAGGTGGATCGAGGAAATCGCCACGATCGAGGCGGCGACCTTCAGTTTCAGCGAACCGGAGTCCATCTTGCCGAGCCAGTCGAGCTTTTCCTTTCCCTCGTCCACGTCCAGCTGGGAAACGAAGTTCTCGTAGCCGGAGATCATCACCATCACCAGCAGCCCGCCGACCAGGGCCATGTCGATCAGCGACAGCAACGTCAACACCAGATCGGCTTCGCTGATGGACAGAATCATCGGCAGGATATGGAAGATCTCCTGGAAGAACTTGATCGCCAGCGCCAGCAGCGCGAATGCCAGGCCGAAATAGATGGGGCCAACAGCCAGCGCGCGGCGTACATGGCATTTTCGAGAATGCGCTCCATGGGGTCTCACAAATGGAAATAACGGAGCGGCGAGTATACGCAGCGAGGCCGGGCACACAAGGCAAGCCCAGGCGCTGTATGTGCATGTGGATAAAAACGCCGCGGCGGTGGCGTTACCCCGAAAAAACCGCCCGCTATCCACCGGCTCGAATCGGCTCAGCCTAGGGGCGCGACTCCCAGCCACCGAGAAAGCGTGCCTGATTGGCATTCACCCGGCGCAGTTCGGCCTGCATGTGCAGTTGCCAGATCGATGGGGCGTCGGATTCGCGATAACCCTGCCCCAGCAGGTTGTCGGCGATCGCCGCAAGCACCGACTCGGCCATCGCCGGCCCGTGAAACGGGCCCTGCACCTTGATGGCGGTGGGTTGTCCATCGGCCAGCCCGGCGGCGCAGAGCAACGTCCATAGGCCGTTGCCGCCCGCCAGCGGACGAATGATGCATTCGATTCGGGTAACCAGTCCCAGGCACTGGCGATTGAGACAAAGGCTATGCGACATGGCAGCGGTCCTCGCGTCGGGCTGACGCGGGACACTCCTGACGAATGAGCGCGCAAGCCGGTTTATCCCCTGAAGCTGTGGATAACCTTGTGGATGGCGGGTGGATGCCCTCCTCCACTGCAGACCTGCCGTGCGCGCTATCGTTCCGTTCGAAATCCGCTCAGGGTTTACTTCCTTCCGGCAGCGCCGGCGACTGCGGCGATTCGCCCTTGCCCTCGTCCTCCAGCTCGATCTCGGCGATGTCGCGCAAGCGCTCCACCACGCGGGCATTGACGCTGCCCTTGGGGAAATGTCCCTGTGCGCTGGCCGCGCCGACGTCCTCGCCCACCAGTAGCGACAACGCCTCGTCTACCTGCCGCACCGCGTAGACGTGGAAGCGCTGCTGGCGCACGGCCTCCAGCACGCGCTCGTCGAGCATCAGCGTGGTGACGTTGGCGAACGGGACGATCACGCCCTGCTCGCCGGTCAGCCCGCGCGCCTCGCAGAGCCGGAAGAAGCCTTCGATCTTCTCGTTGACTCCACCGACCGCCTGCACCTCGCCAAACTGGTTGATCGAGCCGGTGATGGCGAAGCACTGCTTGAGCGGTGTGCGCGACAGCGCCGAGATCAGCGCGCAGCACTCGCCCAGCGAAGCGCTGTCGCCATCGACGTAGCCGTAGGACTGCTCCAGCGCGATGCTCGCCGAAATCTCCAGCGGAAACTCCTGGGCGTAGCGGCTGCCGAGGTAGCCGGTGAGGATCATCACGCCCTTGGAATGGATCGGCTGGCCGAGATTGACCTCGCGCTCGATGTCGACGATCCCCGAGCCGCCCGGATAGACCGTGGCGGAGATGCGCGCCGGCATGCCGAAGGCCGAGTCGCCGACTTCCAGCACGGTCAGGCCGTTGCACTTGCCGATCGCCGCGCCTTCGCTGTCGATCAGGATCACCCCGGCGAGGATGTCCTCGAGAATCCGCGCCGAAACCCGGCCGGTGCGGGTGGCCTTGGCCTTCAGCGCGCGCTCGATGTGGCCGACGTCGGTCACCTCGTCCTTGGCCAGCTGGCGGATGAAATCGGCCTCGCTGACCAGTTGGAAGAGGTCGCCGATCCGCGCCGACAGGCGTCCCTGGTGTTCGGCCAGCCGCGCGCTGTAGGTCGCCAGACGCGCCACCGCGGCGGCGCTGAGCGGCGCCATGCCTTCCTCCGAGGTGCGGGTCTTCATCAGCTGGGCGAACTGCTCGAGGCTGTCCTCGGCCAGCGGGATGTCCTCGTCGAAGTCCACCAGCACGCGGAACATCTCCTGGAAGTCCGGATCCAGGTCCTGCAGCGTGTAGTAGAGCTGCCGCGAGCCGATGATGATCACCTTGACGTTGAGCGGGATGACCTGCGGCGTCAGCGTCACCGTGGCCAGCCGGCCGAGTTCGGCCAGCGGCGACTCCATCTTCAGCTTGCGCGACTGCAGGGCGCGCTTGAGCGCCTCCCAGACGAAGGGCTCGCCCAGCAGCTTTTCCGCCTCGAGCATGAGGAAGCCGCCGTTGGCACGGTGCAGCGCACCCGGGCGCAGCTGGCGATAGCTGGTGTAGAGCGCGCCCTGGTCGGTGTTGTATTCGATGCGGCCGAACAGGTTGTCGTAGGTCGGGTGCGGCTCGAACACCACCGGCGCACCACCGTCGACCGGGTGGCCGACCACCAGGCTCGGGCTGTACTGCTCCTCGAGCAGCAGGCGGTTCTGCGCCTCCGGGCGGTTCTCGTCCACCAGTTGCTCGACCACGGTCTTCAGCAGGTTGACCTGTACCGCCTGCAGGTAGGCCTCGATGCCGGCGTTTTCCCCGTATTTTTCCGACAGCGGCTCCAGCAGCGGTTGCAGCGCCTGGCTGATGGTCTCGTCATTGAGCTGGCGCAGCTGGTTGGTCGACTCGCGCTTCCACTGCGGCAGGCTCGCCAGCTCCTCGTTCAGGCGCACTTCCAGTGCGGAAATGTCCTCGTGGTAGCGCTCGCGCTCGGCCTCCGGCAGTTGGGCGAACTCGGTCTCGTCCATCGCCTTGCCGTCCTTCATCGGGGTGAAGGCGATATTGCTGCTGTCGCGATAGAGCGCGATTTCCTTCTCCAGCGCCGCCTTCTCGATCACATCCAGCGCCTTGTCGTAACGCTGGTTGAAGGCGCGATCAATGGCGCTCTTCTTCTGCTGGAAGCTGGGGTGCTCGAACACCGCCGGGAAGGTCGCCAGCAGGTTGTCGATCAGTTGCGTGATGTCGGCGATGAACGCCGCGGCGCCGCCGTGCGGCAGCTCCAGCACCCGCGGCTCGCGCGGCTCGTCGAAGTTGTTCACGTAGACCCAGTCCGACGGCGTGTCCAGCCGCTTGCCCTCGGCCTTCAGGTAGCGGCGCACGAAGGAGAAACGCCCGGTGCCCGGCTCGCCCATGACGTACACATTGTAGCCGGGACGCGGCATCGCCACGCCGAACTGCAGCGCCTCGACCGCCCGCTCCTGGCCGAGCACACCGAGAAACGGCTCGAGCTCGGCGGTGGTCTTGAAGTTGAATTGGCTGGGCTCGAAGGGACGGGTCAGCGCATCGGGTGCCAGGCGCAGGCCGGCAGCGACAGTTTCAGGCATCGGGAATCCTTGCTGGAGTGGCGCACGCGGCCACGATAGATGCCGTCATTCTGGCGTTGCCTCCGCCGCGCCGCAAGGCTGGCGCCCGCGGGTTCCTGCCGGCGCCGCCCGAGCGGCTCCGATCGCCCGACCGACAGGGCGCCGCCAGCGGAATCCCTGCCGATGACGGCGTTTTTCCGAGACGCCTGCCAAAAGCAGCGGCGCCGTCATACCCGGACACAATTCACCGCCCCTGCTTTGCTCATCCGGCTTGATGCAGATCAAGCATCGACTTGACCAAAAGAGGCCTCCTAGGGCTAGCCAACACAAAAGGAGTTTCCGTGATGCGCCCGTCCCTTCCTTTATTGCTTAGCAGCCTACTGTTCGCCGGCGTAGCGAATGCCGATGACCTGCGCGAGCGCGCCAGCGCCATCTTCAAACCGGTACCGGACAAGGTCACCGAGGTTCGCGGCCAGACAGTCAGCGACGACCAGGCGATGCTCGGCCACAAGCTCTGGTTCGACCCGCGCCTGTCCAGCAGCCACGTGATCAGCTGCAACACCTGCCACAACCTGAGCATCGGCGGCAGCGACAACGTACCGACCTCCATCGGCCATGGCTGGCAGAAAGGTCCGCGCAACTCGCCGACCGTGCTGAACGCCGTGTTCAACGCCGCACAGTTCTGGGATGGCCGTGCCAAGGACCTGCAGGAGCAGGCCAAGGGCCCGGTACAGGCCAGCGTCGAGATGAACAGCACGCCCGAGCGGGTCGTGGCGACGCTCAAGAGCATTCCGGAGTACGCCGCCGAGTTCAAGAAAGCCTTCCCCAACGACAAGGACCCGGTCAGCTTCGACAACATGGCCTACGCCCTGGAAGCCTTCGAAGTCAGCCTGACCACGCCGAATTCGCCGTTCGACCGCTTCCTCAAGGGTGAGGACAAGGCACTGGACGACAAGCAGAAGAAAGGCCTCGCGCTGTTCATGGACGTCGGCTGCATCGCCTGCCACAACGGCGTCAACGTCGGCGGCCAGAGCTACTTCCCGTTCGGCGTGATCAAGAAGCCGGGCGCCGACATCCTGCCGGCCGGTGACAAGGGCCGCTTCACGGTCACCAACACCGCCGACGACGAGTACGTGTTCCGCGCCGCACCGCTGCGCAACATCGCCCTGACGCCGCCGTACTTCCACAGCGGTGAAGTCTGGGAGCTGGAACAGGCCGTGGCGATCATGGGTGACAGCCAGCTCGGCCGTCAGCTCAATGATGACGAAGTCAGCGCCATCACCGCGTTCCTCCACAGCCTCACCGGCGAGCAACCGCAGGTGGCCTACCCGACCCTGCCGGCCAGCACGGCGACCACGCCGAAGCCGGAATAACCACCCGGTCCTTCCCGGCGCCTCGCGCCGGGAAGGTTTTTTGCGTCTGAGCGGCACGCCCCTTACACGCGCGCCCCAAATTGGACCACCCCCAACACCTCGTCTACGCTCAAGACCAAGCAACAACGGCGGAACAGCCATGGCCTTGAAGCACGCGCAATCGGGCGAAGTGGTCGACCTGCTTTGCGCAGGGCAGTTGCCCACCCTCAAGTCTCAAGCGATCGTCAGCGCCCCCCGCATCGAGGTCATGCGCCTGGTACTAAGCGCCGGCCATGCCGTGCCGGGACCCATCACCATCCATTGCCTGCAGGGCGCGATCGAGGTCCAGGTCGACGACGACTGGCGGCCGTTGCGCGTCAACGAGCTGATCTACCTGGCCGAGCAGACCAGGCATGCCCTGCGCTTGCTGGCGGACTCGATCGTACTGGTCACGCTCGTGCGCCTGCCGCCCGGTGGCTAGCGCCACCGCCGCCAACGACTCGGCAGAAGGAGAACAGCTTGGAAAAGGCCCTGAGGATTCTCAGCTTCGTGGTTCTTGCGCTGATGCTCGCCGCCGCGCTCTATGCCGGCGCTATCGGCATCATTCACTGGTCAGGCATCGGCGTTTGATCCGCCGTTGAGGCGCTCCCAATGAACAAGCGACAAACGCGTTTCTTCGCCATCATTTCCACCCTCGTCGCCACGGCGGTCTTTCTCGGGCTCACGGTGGACAGTCACCGGCAGTTTCCCGCCCTGACCAATGCCGAGGCCATCACCCCCGAAGTCACCCGCGGCAAGGATGTCTGGCACGCGAAAAACTGCATCAACTGCCATACGCTCTTCGGCGAGGGGGCCTACTACGCCCCGGACCTGACGAAAATCTCCCAGCACCGCGGCGCGCCCTACCTCACCGCCTTTCTCAAGGACCCGGCGAAGTTCTACGACGAGCAGCGCCACCGCCGGCTGATGCCGGACCAGGACCTGAGCGACGAGGAGATCGCCGCGCTGATCGCCTTCTTCGACTGGGTCGCCAGTGTCGACAACCAGGGCTGGCCGCCACGCCCGATCCTGGTGACCGGCTCGTCGATCCCCGGCACCGACCTGACCCTGGCGCAGCAGGACGCCTCCGGCCCCGGCCACGCACCCGAACAGATGCCGCCCGGCGCACGACCGGTCAGCGGCGGCGAAGCCCCCATCGCCCAGGGCGAAGCCCTGTTCCGCACGGTGACGCCGGCCTGCAATGCCTGCCACTCCATCGCCCCCGGGGTCAACCTGGCGGGGCCGACGCTGGCCGGCATCGCCACGCGGGCCGAACGGACCATCGCCTCGGCGGACTACCAGGGCGGCGCCGAGAGCGTCGAGGCGTACATCCGCGAATCCATCGTCACGCCCAGCGCCTACCTGCATCCTGGCGAGATGTATTCGGCGGGCGGCACCTCGTTCATGCCGAACACCTATGCCCAGTCGCTGAGCGACGAACAGCTCGACCAACTGGTCGCGTACCTCGCGACATTCAAATAACAGCGACCCCGCCGCGCTCTCGGGGCGCCGGGAAGACACTTGCAGAGGTCAGGCCATGCGCTACCAATCACAGTCCGTCGCTTACTGGTACTTCGCCGTCGCCATGGTGCTGTTCGGCCTGCAACTGGTGTTCGGCCTGCTCTCGGCGGCGAAGTACCTGGGCCCCGATCCATTGCTGTCCATCCTGCCGTTCGACGTCACCAAGGTGATCCACACCAACCTGCTGATCGTCTGGGTGCTCACCGGCTTCATGGGCGCCACCTACTGGATGGTGCCCGACGAGTCGCGCACCGAGCTGCACAGCACCAGGCTCGCCTACCTCCAGCTCGGCCTGTGGACCGCCATGGGCGTCACCGCGATCATCGGCTACCTGTTCCGCTACGGCACCGGCAACAAGCTGCTGGAACAACCGCTGCCGCACAAGCTGGTCATCGTCGTCTGCATGCTGATCTTTCTCTACAACATCGGCATGACCATCCGGAAATCCGGGCGCTTCACCACCACCGAAGGCGTGCTGCTGCTCGGCCTGCTCAGCAGCGCCGTGCTGTTCCTCCCCGCGCTGCTGCATTACGAGAACTACACGGTATCCATCTTCTACCGCTGGTGGACCATCCACCTCTGGGTCGAAGGCGTGTGGATGATGATCATGGGCGCCTTCCTCGCCTACCTGCTGATCCGCCTGTCCGGCGCGGACCGCGAAGTGCTGGAGAAGTGGCTGTACGTGATCGTCGGCCTGGTGTTCATCGCCGGCATCCTCGGCACCGCGCACCACTACTACTGGGTCGGCGTGCCCTACTACTGGCTGCCGATCGGCGGCTTCTTCAGCGCGCTGGAACCGCTGGCGATCGTCGGCATGGCCATGTACGCCTACGGCGCCATGCGCCGCTCGGGGCTGCGCCATCCCAACGTGCTGGCGCTGCACTGGACGCTGGGCAGCACCGTGTTCACCCTGTTCGGCGCCGGCCTGCTGGGCCTGGCCCATACCTGGCCGAGCATCAACAAGTGGACCCACGGCACCCTGGTCACCGCCATGCACGGCCATGCCGCCTTCTACGGCGCCTACGCATGATCGTGCTGGCGATGATCAGCTACGCGCTGCCCTCGCTCACCCACAAGCGTCCGGACGAGGGCACCGCCATCGGCTACTGGGCCTTCTGGCTGCAGCTGGCCGGCATGTTCGGCATGACCATCTCCTTCGCCACCGCCGGCATCGGCCAGGTGTACCTGGAGCGGATCATGGGCGTGGGCTATCTGGATGCGCAGCTCAAGATCCAGATCCACTTCGTGATGCTGATCGCCACCGCCAGCGTCTTCGCCACCGGCGTGGGGCTGTATATCTACGACTTCTTCCGCTACCGACCGCGCTTCGAAGCACTGAGCGAAGAGCCGGCGCCGAACGGCGGCCTCGCTGTCGACCGGACCACCTGAGGTGGGCATGGATCGCGCACTGCGCAGCCTGTCCGCGCGCCAGCTGGCGGAGGAGCCCTGGTACCGGCCGGCCGGCAACGAGATCGCCCTGTTCGAGCAGTGCCATGCCCGGGGCCTGGCGGTCATGCTCAAGGGCCCGACCGGCTGCGGCAAGACCCGCTTCGTCGAACACATGGCCTGGCGGCTCGGCCGGCCGCTGGTGACCATTCCCTGCCACGACGACCTGGCGGCCAGCGACCTGATCGGCCGCCACCTGATCCGCCATGACGGCACCGTCTGGCAGGACGGGCCGCTGACCCGCGCCGTGCGCGAAGGCGCCATCTGCTACCTGGACGAGGTCGTCGAGGCGCGACAGGACACCGTGGTGGTGCTGCACGCGCTGACCGATTACCGGCGCATGCTGCCGATCGACAAGACCGGCGAGACCATCGAGGCGGCGCCCGGCTTTCAACTGGTGGTGTCCTACAACCCCGGCTACCAGCGCATGCTCAAGGACCTGAAACCCAGCACCCGCCAGCGCTTCGTCGCCATGGACCTGGACTTCCCCGCGCCCGAACAGGAGGCGCTGATCGTGCAGCACGAGAGCGGCGCCGACCCGGCCATCGCCAGGGGCCTGGTCAGCCTGGCCGGGCGCATCCGCCAGCTGCGCGACCGCGGCCTGGCGGAAGTGCCGAGCACGCGGCTGCTGATCGCCGCCGCCACCCTGACCAGCTGCGGTATCCCGGTGCGCGAAGCCTGCCATGCGGCCATCGTCTCGCCGCTGTCCGACGAGTCGTCGATGGTCAGCGCCCTGCGCGATCTGGTCGACGGCACCTTCGTCTAGCGGGCCCGACGACGATGGCCGAAGCCGAGGAGCTGGTCAGCGATGCCGCGCGCCATGCGACCATCCAGGCGCAGAAGCTCTGGCGGCGTTACCGGCCACCGGCGAAAGGGCCGCCGACCGCCACCCTTGCCGATGTCGCGCCCCGTCTGGACCTGCTGGTCACCGCGGTAACCGGCGCCAGCTATCCGCTCCGGATCGCCCAGCCGCCCGCCCGGCCCACCTTGCTGGCGCGGTTGTTCCGCCGCGTTCAATACCCCTGGCAGCGACAGCCCGTCCCGGCTACCGATGGTCGGCGCCTGTGGTTGCCGGCGGACTCCGGCATGGCGGATATCGAGTTCGGCAGCGAAGCCTACAGGGTCATGGCCCTGCAGCAGGCGCTGCGCGCCCAGCGCGGCAGCGCCGAACTGTTCGATCCCACCCACCCCCCGCTGCTGGCGGACGCCTGCCTGCTGCTCGAAGCCTGGGCGGCGGACGAGCGGCTGGTGCAAGTACTGCCCGGCATGGCGCCTGCGCTCGAACGATTGCGCCAAACGGCCCTGCAACGACGGCCGCCGCTCTCGAGCTTTTCCCGGCCACGCCAGCCGCTCGAGGCACTGCTCAGGCAATTGCTCGCCAGCCCTTGCGGACAACCGCCGTCGGGTTTCCCGCTCAGCGAATCGCCGGCGCACTCGTTGCAACTGGCCGAAGCGCTGCTGGCCCGCCTGGGCCTGTCGCCCGACGATCGCTCCGGCGGCGACGCCCCGCTGCTCAAGGACTGGTGGACCGGCACCCTGCATGCGCCCGCGCCCGAGCCAGTCACGATGCCGGCACGGGAACCTTACGCCGATCGCGAGAGCGCAGCGCCGCCACGCAGCGCCAGCCTGCCGCGCCGCCCGGATATCCGCCAGGCGGCCGAAGACGAGGACGACGACAGCGACGGCATCTTCATGGTGCAGGCCGACGAGCCGCACCAGCATGCCGAAGACCCCTTCGGGCTGAACCGCCCGGTCGACCGCGACGAGGACATCAGCGCCGACGAATACGGCGACATGCTCTCGGAGCTGTCGGAGGCACGGCTGGTCGCGACGCCGGGCAGGCCCAGGGAAGTGCTGGTTTCCGACGACCCGCCGGACGGCAATACGCTCATGCAGCTGAAACGCGCCAGGGCCGAAGGCCAGGGTCTGCACTATCCGGAATGGGATTACCGCGCCCAGCACTACCGCCAGCCCGGCGCCATCGTCAGGGAGCTGCCGAACCTGCCCGGCTCCCAGCGCTGGGTGGACGACACACTGAACGAGCACCGCGCGCTGCTCGGGCAGATCAGGCGGCACTTCGAAATGCTCAGTGCGCGCCGCATCATCCGCCGGCGGCAACTGGACGGGGACGAGGTCGACCTGGGCGCCTACATCGACAGCTACGCCGACTTCCGTGCCGGCGGCTCGCTGTCCGAGAAGTTGTACCAGACCCGTCCCACGATGGAACGGGACCTGGCCATCACCCTGCTGATCGATATCAGCGGCTCCACCGACGGCTGGATATCGACCAACCGCCGCATCATCGACGTGGAGCGCGAAGCCCTGCTGCTGGTCTGCGTCGCCCTCGAAGGCATGGGCGAGCCTTACGCCGTGCAGGCATTTTCCGGCGAGGGCCCCGACGCGGTGATCGTGCGGCAGCTCAAGGCCTTCGACGAAGGCTTCGGCAACGACGTGGCGCTGCGCATCAGCGCGCTGGAGCCGGAGCACTACACCCGCGCTGGCGCCGCCATCCGCCACGCCAGCAGCGGCCTGCTGCGACAGGGCGCCAGCCATCGCCTGCTGCTGCTGTTGTCCGACGGCAAGCCGAACGACAAGGATGAATACGAAGGCCGCTACGGCGTGGAAGACATGCGCCAGGCGGTCACCGAAGCCACCCTGCAGGGCATCTCGACGTTCTGCCTGACCATCGACCGCCAGGCCGCCAACTACCTGCCCGGCGTCTTCGGCACCGGGCAATACGCCCTGCTACCCCGTCCCGAGCTATTGCCCGGCGTGCTGCTGGACTGGCTCCGGCGGCTGGTGGTGCGCTGAGGCAACGCCTCAGGGGCGCTCGTTGCGTGCCTTGAGCAGGTCGCGGATCTCGGTCAGCAGGAGTTCTTCCTTGGTCGGCGCCGGCGGCGCGGACGGAGCCTCGGCCTCCTTGCGCTTGAGGTGGTTGAGTGCCTTGATCGCGATGAAGATGGCAAAGGCGATGATCAGGAAGTCCACCACGGTCTGGATGAAGGCCCCGTAGCGCAGCAGCACCGCCGGCGCATCCCCCACGGCCTCCTTGAGCACGATGGCCAGATCGGAGAAATCCACCCCGCCGATCAACAGGCCTAACGGCGGCATGACCACCCCGTCGACGAACGACGAGACGATCTTGCCGAACGCCGCGCCGATGATGATACCCACGGCCATGTCGACCACATTGCCCCTGACGGCAAACGCCTTGAATTCGCTGATCAGACTCATATCGAAAAATCCTGTATCGCTGATGGGCTTGCCTCTGCGCGGTCACCACCCAGGTGGCGCGGGCCGTTCTAGAGCATAGGCGGCCTTCGGAGCGCAGGCCAGAGGAGCCTCGCTCGTCGGCGAAATCGCGCGGATGACGTTCGCTTGATCGCCGTCAACCGGATAACGCGGGCGCCAGACTAAGGTATGGCTTTCCCGATAACCCCCGGAGCAGCCTCCATGCATGTCGAACACCATCCATTGATCAACGATTTCCCTGAAAAGCGCGAGCAACTGCAGAAACTGCGCCAGGAAGATCCGGCCTTCGCACGCAAGGCTGAAGAGTATGAAGCCCTGGACAAGCGCATCTGCCGCGTGGAAGACGGCGTCGAGACTCTGGATGACGCGGCACTGAACGCGCTCAAGCAGGAGCGCGTGAACATGAAGGACGACATCGCCCGCGACCTCAAGCGCGCCTCGGGCAGCTGCTGCGGCGGTTGCTGCGGCTGAGAGGTAGACACTCCCGCGAAGCCCGCCGCCATGGCGGGCTTTTTCGTTGCTCCGTGGCCTTGGCCCTGGAGAACGTAGGTTGGGTTGAGGAGCGAAGCGACGAAGCCCAACATGTTCGTGCCCCCCTGTTGGGCTTCGCTGCGCTCAGCGCCAACCTACCCGCATGTGCCCGTTCGGCAGCGGGGGCGCCTAGCCTTGCCCGCGAATGGCATAGGCAGCGTGGTGATCTAGAACACCCCACCGAACCTGAACCCCGCCCCGACCCAGACGAACGCCACCGCCGTCAAGGTGATCAGCACGATATGCAGCCCCAGCTGCGGCAGCCGCCGGGCATCGAGCCTGGGGATCAATGACAGCCGCGCATGCACCCCGAGCAGGGCGGTGAAGCCCAGCAGCGCCAGCTTGGCCTGCACCAGATGGGCGATGGGTGAATCGCCGAACCACTGCGCATGGGGCAGCCACAAGCTCGCCATCCACAGACCGGTGACGATCTGCAGCAGCAGCGCCGGGATACCGATGCGCTCGTAGATCTGCTCGAAACCGCGTACCGGCTGCGGATCGCGCCGGCGTAGCGCGCCGGGCAGGACACCCAGCAGCAGCACCAGATGACCACCGACCCAGACACAGGCGCCCAGCAGATGAAGAAACAGCAGATAGCGCATGGCTCTCGCTCCCGTCCCATTTGTTCACAGTCTGACGACTCGTACGCCACTTGTGGCTGATGGCAATCAAGTCAGCCGTTATCATGCGACTCCATTCCCCCGACCCGGAGTTTCCCATGGCCAAGGCCAAGCGCATGTATGGCTGCACCGAATGCGGCTCGACCTTTCCCAAGTGGGCCGGCCAGTGCGGCGACTGCGGTGCCTGGAATACCCTGGTGGAAACCCTCGTCGACAGCGCCGCACCGTCCTCGGGGCGCGCCGGCTGGGCCGGCGACCAGGCCAATATCAAGACCCTCGCCGAAGTCAGCGTCGAGGAGGTGCCGCGTTTCTCCACCGCCTCCGGCGAGCTGGACCGCGTGCTCGGTGGCGGCCTGGTCGATGGCTCGGTGGTGCTGATCGGCGGCGACCCGGGCATCGGCAAGTCCACCATCCTGCTGCAGACGCTGTGCGCCATCGCCCAGCGCTTCCCGGCGCTGTACGTCACCGGCGAGGAATCGCAGCAGCAGGTGGCCATGCGCGCGCGGCGGCTGGACCTGCCGCAGGACCGGCTCAAGGTGATGACCGAGACCTGCATCGAATCGATCATCGCCACCGCGCGCCTGGAAAAGCCCAAGGTGATGGTGATCGACTCGATCCAGACCATCTTCACCGAGCAACTGCAGTCCGCCCCCGGCGGCGTCGCCCAGGTACGCGAGAGCGCCGCGCTGCTGGTGCGCTACGCCAAGCAGAGCGGCACGGCGATCTTCCTGGTCGGCCACGTCACCAAGGAAGGCGCGCTGGCCGGTCCACGGGTGCTCGAACACATGGTCGACACCGTGCTGTATTTCGAGGGTGAATCCGACGGCCGCCTGCGGCTGCTGCGCGCGGTGAAGAACCGCTTCGGCGCGATCAACGAGCTGGGCGTGTTCGGCATGACCGACAAGGGCCTGAAGGAAGTCACCAACCCCTCGGCGATCTTCCTCACCCGCGCCCAGGAAGCGGTGCCCGGCAGCGTGGTCATGGCCACCTGGGAAGGCACCCGGCCGATGCTGGTGGAAGTGCAGGCGCTGGTCGACACCAGCCACCTGGCCAACCCGCGCCGCGTCACCCTCGGCCTCGACCAGAACCGCCTGGCCATGCTGCTGGCCGTGCTGCACCGCCACGGCAGCATCCCCACCTACGACCAGGACGTGTTCATCAACGTGGTGGGCGGCGTGAAGGTGCTGGAGACGGCGGCGGACCTGGCGCTGATGGCGGCGGTGATTTCCAGCCTGCGCAATCGGCCGCTGGATACCGACCTGCTGGTGTTCGGCGAGGTCGGCCTGTCCGGCGAAATCCGCCCGGTGCCGAGCGGCCAGGAACGCCTGAAGGAAGCCGCCAAGCACGGTTTCAAGCGTGCCATCGTGCCCCGGGGCAACGCGCCGAAGGAAGCGCCGGCCGGTCTGCAGATCATTGCCGTGACGCGCCTGGAACAGGCACTGGACGCGTTGTTCGAATAAGGTCGCCTCATTGGCGTGCGCAACGCTTGGTGCGGGGCGCGATCCAGGGTTCGGTCGCTTTGAGGGAGATGCCGTCCCGGGGCGATGCCTTTGCGCTTCTGGCAGGCCTTCGGCCTGCATCGCCGCGAGGGCGCGCCTCCCACTGGGTTCGGCGTGGGGCTCGCAGCTTTTGTGGGAGGCCCGACCTCGGGGCGATGCTTTTTAGAGTGGGTTCAGCTGCCGCCCAACGCCGCCAGCTCGCGGTCCAGCAGCTGTTCATCGCCCAGATTGAGTTCGACCAGGCGCCGCAGATGGGCGATCGAGTCGAGGTCGATGTGCCGGCAGACGAAACCGATCAGTTCGCCCGCCTCGTGGGTCATCGTCACCTGCATGCACACCTCGGCGTCGTCGGCCAGGCGCACCCGCGCTTCGAACGGTCGCCTCGCATCGGCATCCCACTGCGCGGGCCGGCGGACCAGCAGCCCCTTGAGCGACAGGTCGTGCAGTTCGACCGGCCAGCGGCGTTCGCCCTGGACCAGCTCGGTGGCGGCGTCGAATTCGATGCGCTGGAAGCGTCGGCGCTCGCTGGGGGTATTGCTCATCGGGAATCACTCCGCAGGGTCTAGGTTCACTATAGACAACGGTGTCAGGTCGCCCGCGGTCACAACCAGCGGCGCACGCGCCGGCAATAGTCGCGATAGTCGTCGCCGAACAGCCGGGTGAGTAGACGCTCTTCGTGCACGATCACGCCACGCTGCATGGCATAGATCACGGCGGGCAGCAGCAGCCACGGCCAGGGACTGCCCCATAGCAGCGCGATGCCGCAGTAGATCAGGCTGTCGGCCAGGTAGATCGGATTGCGCGAGAAGCGGAATGGGCCCTCCTCCAGCAGCCTGGCCGGCTCGCCGTAAGGGTTGACCGTGGTCTTGCGCCAGAGCATCAGCAACCCGGCCCAGAGCATCAGCAGCACCCCGGCATCGATCAGCCCCCAACCGAAGTAGTGCGTCCAGAGATTGCG
Organism: Pseudomonas sp. BAY1663; assembly: GCF_000582595.1. Classification (NCBI taxonomy): domain Bacteria; kingdom Pseudomonadati; phylum Pseudomonadota; class Gammaproteobacteria; order Pseudomonadales; family Pseudomonadaceae; genus Pseudomonas; species Pseudomonas sp. BAY1663. Next base: position 15,303 of record NZ_AZSV01000010.1, on the reverse strand, counting down.
CGGCAGCGCAATCGGCAGCAGCGCATCGAGCGCCCAGGCCGCGGCGAGGAACAGCAGATAGATGACCGGTGGCGGCAGGATCACGCCAGTGGCGCGCTTGAACATGAAAGGACTCCGAACGGGCGGGTTATCGGAGTCTACCGCGTACCGCCATCGATGCGACGACCACGATCAAGGTGGCGGGAGCAGATAGCAGAAAGCCCGCTTGCGCGGGCTTTCCGTTTGCAACGTCCGGACGCTTAGTTGCCGTACACCGGGAACTTGGCGCAGACGGCCTGGACCTTGGCGCGCACCGCGTCGATCACCGACTCGTCGCCCATCTTGTCGAGGATGTCGCAGATCCAGCCGGCCAGTTCGCGGCACTCGGCTTCCTGGAAGCCGCGGGTGGTGACCGCCGGGGTGCCGATACGCAGGCCGGAGGTGACGAACGGCGAGCGCGGGTCGTTCGGCACGCTGTTCTTGTTGACGGTGATGAAGGCGCGGCCGAGGGCGGCGTCCGCGTCCTTGCCGGTGATGTCCTGCTTGATCAGGCTGAGCAGAAACAGGTGGTTCTGCGTGCCGCCGGAGACCACGTCGAAGCCGCGCTGGATGAACACCTCGGCCATGGCCTGGGCGTTCTTCACCACCTGCTGCTGGTAGGCCTTGAACTCGGGCTGCAGGGCTTCCTTGAAGCACACCGCCTTGGCCGCGATGACGTGTTCCAGCGGGCCGCCCTGGGCGCCGGGGAAGACCGCGGAGTTGAGCTTCTTCTCGATCTCCTCGTTCTTCTTGGCCAGGATCAGGCCGCCGCGCGGGCCGCGCAGGGTCTTGTGGGTGGTGGTGGTGACCACGTCGGCGAAGGGTACCGGGTTCGGATACACGCCCGCGGCAACCAGACCGGCCACGTGCGCCATGTCGACGAACAGGTAGGCACCAACCTTGTCGGCGATGGCGCGGAAGCGGGCGAAGTCCAGCTTCTGCGAGTAGGCGGAGAAACCGGCGACGATCATCTTCGGCTTGTGCTCGACGGCCAGGCGCTCGACTTCGTCGTAGTCGATCAGGCCTTGGTCGTTGATGCCGTACTGCACGGCGTTGTACAGCTTGCCGGAGGAAGACACGCTGGCACCGTGGGTCAGGTGGCCGCCGTGGGCCAGGCTCATGCCGAGGATGGTGTCACCGGCGTTGAGCAGCGCCAGGTAGACGGCGCTGTTGGCCTGCGAGCCGGCATGCGGCTGGACGTTGGCGTAGTCGGCGCCGAACAGCTCCTTGGCGCGGTCGATGGCCAGCTGCTCGACCACGTCGACGTGCTCGCAGCCACCGTAGTAGCGCTTGCCCGGGTAGCCTTCGGCGTACTTGTTGGTCAGCACGCTGCCCTGGGCTTCCATCACCGCCGGGCTGGTGTAGTTCTCCGAGGCGATCAGCTCGATGTGGTCTTCCTGACGCTTGGCTTCCTGCTGCATGGCAGCGAAGAGTTCGGCGTCGAAGCGTTCGATGGTCAAGTCACGGCTGAACATGGCAGTCCTCTGAGATCAGCTGGCGGTATAAAAGAGAGGCGCGGATTCTACCTCATCCGCCCGCCTGCGGGTATGAGCGATGGTCATGCACAAGATGAACAGCCGCTCGCCTGCGCATCCCGGCACCGGGCGCCGCCGCGGTTTGCCCTGGCCGGAGCATTCGGGTAGCTTTGCGCCCTTTACATGCCGCCCGCTTTTCCCGGCTTTGCCGCCCAGGGCCAGGCATTTTCCACCACTGTCACGGGCATTCGTTTCCATGGCTCAATACGTCTACACCATGCATCGGCTGAGCAAGGTCGTTCCGCCGAAACGCGAGATTCTCAAGAACATCTCCCTGTCGTTCTTCCCCGGCGCCAAGATCGGCGTGCTCGGCCTGAACGGCGCGGGCAAGTCCACCCTGCTGCGCATCATGGCCGGTGTCGACACCGAGTTCGACGGCGAGGCCCGCGCCATGCCGGGCATCAATGTCGGCTACCTGCCGCAGGAGCCGCAGCTCGATCCCGAGAAGAGCGTGCGCGAAGTGGTCGAGGAAGCGGTCGGCGCCATCAAGGAAGCCCAGGAGCGCCTGGACGCGGTCTACGCCGCCTATGCCGAGCCGGATGCCGACTTCGACGCCCTGGCCGCCGAGCAGGCGCGCCTGGAAGCCATCCTGCAGGCCGCCGACGGGCACAATCTGGAGCGCCAGCTGGAAGTCGCCGCCGACGCCCTGCGCCTACCGGCCTGGGAGGCCAAGGTCGGCCACCTGTCCGGTGGCGAGAAGCGTCGCGTCGCACTGTGCCGCCTGCTGCTGTCGGCCCCCGACATGCTGCTGCTGGACGAACCGACCAACCACCTGGACGCCGACTCGGTAGCCTGGCTGGAGCACTTCCTCCACGACTTCCCCGGCACCGTGGTAGCGATCACCCACGACCGCTACTTCCTCGACAACGTCGCCGGCTGGATTCTCGAACTCGACCGCGGCCAGGGCATCCCCTTCGAGGGCAACTACTCGCAGTGGCTGGAGGCCAAGGCCGCGCGCCTGGAGCAGGAAGCCAAGCAGGAATCGGCGCACAAGAAGGCCATGAAGGCCGAGCTGGAGTGGGTGCGCCAGGGCGCCAAGGCGCGCCAGTCCAAGTCCAAGGCCCGCCTGGCGCGCTTCGAGGAGATGCAGTCGCAGGAATTCCAGAAGCGCAGCGAGACCAACGAGATCTACATCCCGGCCGGCCAGCGCCTGGGCGACAAGGTCATCGAACTGAAGAACGTGCGCAAGGGCTACGGCGACCGCGTGCTGATCGACGACCTGTCCTTCAGCGTGCCCAAGGGCGCCATCGTCGGCGTGATCGGCGGCAACGGCGCGGGCAAGTCGACCCTGTTCCGCATGCTGATGGGCAAGGAGCAGCCGGATGCCGGCAGCATCGAGATCGGCGAAACCGTGCAACTGGCCTGCGTCGACCAGAGCCGCGACGACCTGGAAGGCAACAAGACCGTCTGGGAAATGGTCTCCGACGGGCTCGACCAGATCCGCATCGGCAACTACGAGGTGCCGTCGCGCAGCTACGTCGGCCGCTTCAACTTCAAGGGCGCCGACCAGCAGAAGTTCGTCAAGGACCTCTCCGGCGGTGAGCGCGGCCGCCTGCACCTGGCGCTGACCCTCAAGCAGGGCGCCAACGTGCTGCTGCTCGACGAACCGTCCAACGACCTCGACGTCGAGACCCTGCGTTCGCTGGAAGAGGCGCTGCTGGACTTCCCCGGCTCGGCCATCGTGATCTCCCACGACCGCTGGTTCCTCGACCGCGTCGCCACCCACATCCTCTCCTACGAGGACGACGGCGGCGTGGTGTTCTTCGAGGGCAACTACAGCGAGTATGAAGCCGATCGCAAGAAGCGCCTCGGCGATGCGGCCGCCCAGCCGCACCGGGTCAAGTACAAGAAGCTGGCCCAGTAACCGCAGTACACGACGGAGCCGAAAGGCTCCGTCTTCGTTTGCTGGAACCTTTTGTCGCTGGTGGCATAGCGCCTTATGCCGGATAATCGCCGCCCCCGATAACACCACCGGTATCTCGCGCCGGACCGGCGACGATGAACAGAGAGCGGAACTCGACATGGCTGCATTAGGATTGCGCGGCAAATCCTTGCTGGCACTGCTGCTGACCAGCCTGCTGGCGTTCGCGCTGGCCTGGGCGATCGGTCGGGAAATCCTCCAGGACATACAGGATCGCTACGGCGAAGCCTTTGCGCAGAACCTCGTGCAGCTCAACCGCGAGCGCCTGTCCGCGCCGGTCAGCCGCGAGCTGGCGCTGACCCAGCGCCTGGCCGAATCGCAGATCACCCGCGCCTGGCTGAGCGACGAGAGCGATCCGAAAAAACGTGCGGCGTTCTTCCAGGAAGCCGCCGGCTATCAACGCGTCTTCGATGGCCGCCTCTACTTCGTCGCCGCGGCGCAGAGCAACGGTTACTACTCCAACCGTCGCGGCGAGGCCTACAGCGACGCACCGCGCTATCGACTCGATCCCCAGGCGGCCCGTGACCAGTGGTTCTTCCAGACCCTGGCCACCGACGCGCCCTACCATCTCAACATCGACCGCGCCGTGCTCACCCACGACCTCAAGCTGTGGATCAACATGCTGGTACGCGACGCGGACCAGCGAGCGCTGGGCATCGTCGGCACCGGCATCAACCTCAATGCCTTCCTCGAGCAGTTCATCGGCACCGACAAGGTCGGCGTCGAATCCATGGTGCTCGACGTCTATGGCTCGATCCTGGTGCATCCGAACCAGAACCTGATCACGCTCAACGCCGACTCGCCCCAGGGCCGCTCGCTGGCCACCAACATCCTCGGCCTGCTCGACGACATCGACGCCGCCACCACGCTGCGCCAGACCCTGGCGGCCAGCCGTGACGACCCGTCGAGCGTCTACACCCTCAAGCTCAGGCTGGACGGCGAACCCCGCCTGCTGGCCCTGGCCTGGATTCCCGAACTGCAGTGGTTCGTCGCCAGCACGGTCGACCTGAACACCGCGCAGGTCCTCGAACTCAAGCCACTGCTTCCGGCGCTGGGCCTGTTCCTGGTGCTGTTCCTGACCTTGATCGCGACAGGTGCCTGGCTGGTGGAAAAGCGCCTGCTGAAGCCGCTGCGCCACCTGCGCAAGAGCGCCCAGGCGATGGCCGCCGGGCAGTACGACGCGCCGCTGCCGCTCAACCGCGACGACGAGATCGGCGAACTCAGCGCCGCCTTCGGCGCCATGGCACAGAAGGTGCGCAACCATACCAGCGAACTGGAAAGCCACGTGCGCGAGCGCACCCGTGAACTGGAACAGGCCAACCGCGAGATGGCTGCCGCGCACAAGAAGATCGACGACTCCATCGACTACGCCAGCCTGATCCAGCGGGCGATCCTGCCGCATCGGCAACTGGTCAGCGCCATGGGCGAGCGCCACGCCGTGCTCTGGCGCCCACGCGACGTGGTCGGCGGCGACTTCTACATCTACCGCGCCGGCGAGCGCGGCTGCCTGTTCGGCGTGGTGGATTGCGCCGGCCACGGCGTGCCCGGCGCCCTGATGACGATGCTCGCGCACGCCGCCCTCGACCAGGCCATCGCCGATGCCGGCCTGAGCGACCCGGCCGGCATCCTCGCCCGCAGCGATCGCTTCGTGCGCAGCACGCTGTGCGACGAAACCGCGCAGCTGGCGACCAACATGGACGTCGGCCTGGCCTACGTGGACTTCGAACACCGCGAAGTGACCTTCGCCGGCGCCAAGATCGCGCTGTACTACTGCGACGGCGAAACGGTCGAGGAACTGCCCGCCGCACGTCGCGCCATCGGCGACAAGCGCATCGGCGAATACCACAATGCCAGGCTGCAGCTGCGCCCCGGCCGCACCTTCTACCTGACCACCGACGGCTTCCTCGACCAGGCCGGCGGAGAATTGGGTTTCGGCTTCGGCAACAGCCGCTTTGCGATATGATCAGACGCCATGCGCGCCTGCCGCTGGCCGAGCAGGGCGAAGCCTTCAGCGAAGCCTGGCGCAGTACCAGGGCGGCTACCCCCAGCGCGACGATATTACGATGCTATGTTTCCGCTTCGACTGAACAGGGTCCACCCCGGAGTTGCCCATGGAATCACTTGACCTGTTTGCCATGCGCGAGCGCTACAACCGTCAGCAGATCATGCTCTGCTTCAACGGTCCGATCTCGCGCAGTCTGATCGAGGAAATCGGGAATGCCCTGCGCAACTACCTGGCCGCCGAGCATGCCCATCCCTCGTCCGCGATGGACGTGTTCGCCGTTTATATCGAGATGACACAGAACATCCGCCACTACACCCGGCAGAAGAACTGGTCCGATCAGGAGGCCGCCGCGACCGTGGTCGTGGCCCGCGACGAGCGCGGCCGCTACGTGGTTTCCGCCGGCAACCTGATCGAGACCGCCGACGGCGAAACGCTGCTCAGCGCCATCCACGACCTGGCCGACCTGGACAAGACCCAGCTCAAGGCGATGTACAAGGAGCAACTGCGCAAGCCGCGCGACGGGCAGACGGTATCCGGTGCCGGCCTGGGGCTGATCGACATCGCCAGAAAATCCAGCGAGCCGCTGCAGGCCTCCTTGCAGCCCGTCGCCAACGGGCTGTCCTTCATCAGCCTGAGCGCCGTCATCTGACATTCAAGAGCAACGTACATGAACGACTTTACGATTCCCGGCAGCCAGTCATCCCCCACCATCCAGTCCGACTGGGAGCGTGGCGTGCTGTCCATGCAGGGCGATTCCTACCCGGAAAACTCCTACGAGCTGTTTCACCAGGTGTTCGAATGGATCGAGCGCTTCCTCGGCGAGGCCGCACGTCCGCTCAACCTGGAGCTGCGCCTGCTCTACCTCAACACCAGCAGCATCAAGGCGATGATGGACATCTTCGACCTGCTCGAAGCCGCCTACCGCGACGGCAAGAACGTCGCCGTGAACTGGTATTACGACCGGCGTAACGAGCGCGTGGTAGAGCTGGCCGAGGAATTCAAGGAAGACTGCAGCTTTCCCTTTTCCATCCTCAGTCACGACTAGAAGGTCGATATGCGTGGGCCAACTCCGCTCGAGCAACAGGTCATCATCCTTCTCGACGATCCGCAGCACGAGGGCAATCCACTCAGGGAAGCGCTCGACCAGCTGTGGGACGCCCACAATGACCTGATCGGCCGGATCGAGCGGATCGCCCGGGTGTCCGACGGCTACCAGAGCATCGCGCGCGAGCGCGAGCTGAGCCTGTCCGCACGCCTGGACAAGCAGCTGCGCCAGCTGGAGAAGATCGCGCGCATCTCCGACCGCTACCAGATGATGCTGCGCGACCTGAACATCTCGCTGCACGAGGCCTCCACCCTGGACTCGCTGACCGGCATCGCCAATCGCCGCCTGCTCACCGAGCGGCTGCGCGAGGAAAGCGAGCGGGCCAAGCGCTATGGCCGTCCGATGTGCGTGGTGATGCTGGACATCGACCGCTTCAAGCTGATCAACGACGAGTACGGCCATGAGGTCGGCGACCGCGTGCTGATCGAGGTGGTGCGGGTGATGGAAGCCGAGACCCGCGAACAGGACCTGTGCGGGCGCTGGGGCGGCGAGGAGTTCCTGATCCTCATGCCGGAGAGCACCGCCGAGGAGGCCGAGGTGGTCATGCAGCGCCTGCGCGACAGCATCGCCGCCCTGGCCGTGCGGGTGAACAACGACCTGCTGAGCGTGACCGCCAGCATGGGCGTGGCCGAGCTGCGCCCCGACGAAACCTACTCCAGCACCATCAACCGCGCTGACGTCGCCCTGCTGCGGGCCAAGCGCAGCGGGCGCAACCGCTGCGAACGGGCCGATTAGCACCCCTACGAATACGCTCGCCCGGATCACCTCCCGCCTGCCAGCCCGTAGGTTGGGTTGAGCGAAGCGAAGCCCAATGCGCGAAGCCTGGAGCCCGCCGCCGATCCGCGGCATTTTCGCGCAGCCGGTCACGGGCGCGACGCTTGAGCGCCGAGCAGGTGAAGACGCGGCGCCAGCGCCCCGCCGCTACGGGTCTTGCCCCTGCCGCAAACCCCATCACAAGCACGATCACCACACCCCGCTGCGGCGGGCCGAGCGCCCGTGACATGCTCGCGCTTTCCCCGCCCGGTCTCATCCGGGCCGTCCATTCGGCACGGATATGGCGCACTAAAAACGAACATAACGCCATAAATCGCACTTTCATGGTGCAAAACAGGTTTGTTACAGTCGCCCGCCAAACTTATTACTGACTGCCGCAGCGCGGTCGCCGAGGGCCTTTAAATGATCGAAACCGTTGATGCCTTTCTCGCCCAACTGAAACAGCGCGACCCTCATCAGCCCGAATTCCACCAAGCTGTGGAAGAAGTCGTGCGCAGCCTCTGGTCGTTCCTCGCGGCCAACCCGCGCTATATGCAGGCCGGCATTCTCGAACGCATGGTCGAGCCGGAGCGGGCCATCCTGTTCCGGGTGCCTGGGTCGACGATCAGGGCCGGGTCCAGGTCAATCGCGGTTTCCGCATCCAGATGAACAGCGCCATCGGCCCGTACAAGGGCGGCCTGCGCTTCCACCCGTCGGTGAACATCGGCGTACTCAAGTTCCTCGCCTTCGAACAGGTCTTCAAGAACTCCCTCACCTCGCTGCCCATGGGCGGCGGCAAGGGCGGCTCGGACTTCAACCCCAAGGGCAAGAGCGACAACGAGGTGATGCGCTTCTGCCAGTCGTTCATGACCGAGCTGTACCGCCACATCGGTGCCGACCTCGACGTGCCGGCCGGTGACATCGGCGTCGGCGGCCGCGAGATCGGCTTCCTCTTCGGCCAGTACAAGCGCCTGTCCAACCAGTTCACCTCGGTGCTGACCGGCAAGGGCCTGGCCTATGGCGGCAGCCTGATCCGCCCGGAGGCCACCGGCTACGGCTGCGTGTACTTTGCCGAGGAGATGCTCAAGAGCATCCACAACGGCTTCGAAGGCAAGCGCGTCGCCATCTCCGGCTCCGGCAACGTCGCGCAGTACGCCGCGCAGAAGGTCATGGAACTGGGTGGTCGGGTCATCTCGCTGTCCGACTCCAGCGGCACCCTGCATATCCCCGACGGCCTGAGCGAGGAGCAGTGGGACTACCTGATGGAACTGAAGAACGTCCGCCGCGGCCGTCTCGAGGAAATGGCCGGGCACTTCGGCATGAACTACCTGGCCGACCAGCGCCCGTGGGGCCTGTCCTGCGACATCGCCCTGCCCTGCGCCACGCAGAACGAGCTGGACGGCGCAGACGCCCGCACCCTGCTGAACAACGGCTGCATCTGCGTCGCCGAAGGCGCCAACATGCCGTCGACCCTGGAAGCCGTGGACCTGTTCCTCGAGGCCGGCATTCTCTACGCGCCGGGCAAGGCCTCCAACGCCGGCGGCGTGGCCTGTAGCGGCCTGGAGATGAGCCAGAACGCCATGCGCCTGCACTGGACCGCCGGCGAAGTGGACAGCAAACTGCACGGCATCATGCAATCAATCCACCACGCCTGCGTCGCCCACGGCGAGGAGAACGGCCGGGTCAACTACGTCAAGGGCGCCAACATCGCCGGCTTCGTCAAGGTCGCCGACGCCATGCTGGCGCAGGGCGTGGTCTAGGTTAGCCGCAAGCTCCAAGCTGCAAGCCGCAAGAAAGAGCCCCCGCCGGATCGTCCGCTGGGGGCTTTTCGTTTGGAAAAGCCCGTTCGATCCGTAGGGTGGAAAACGCGCGCAGCGCTTTTCCACGCGGGGACTCGCGCGTGGATGGCTGCGGCCATCCATCCTACGGCCCTGAAGCGGCGGCAAGCCTCGAGCTGCACGCTACAAGCGAAAGCCCCGCCGGATCGCCCGGTGGGGCTTTCGCTTTTACTTCACTTGCAGCTTGAAGCTTGCAGCCGCCCTTACCAGTAGTTCTCCACCGCCACCTGCCCCGGCCTGCGGGTCAGGCTGAGGTTGAGATCGCGCGCCTTGAGGATCGCGCGGGTGTCCTCGATCATCTGTGGATTGCCGCAGAGCATGATCCGCGAGTGCTGCGGCTCGAAGCGCAGGTCGGCGGCGCGCTCCAGCTCGCCGTTCTCGATCAGCGTGGTGATGCGCCCGTGCAGCATCCCCGGTACCTGCTCGCGGGTCACCACCGGCAGGTAGGTCAGCTTGTCGCCCAGTCCTTCCAGGTACTCGCGCGCGGGCAGCGCGTGGATCAGTCGCTGGTAGGCCAACTCGCGGGCCTCGCGCACGCTGTAGACCAGTACGATGCGCTCGAAGCGCTGCCAGGCCTCGAAGTCCTGCAGGATCGAGAGGAACGGCGCGAGGCCGGTGCCAGTGGCCAGCAGCCAGAGATCGCGGCCGTCCGGGAAGCGGTCGAGGGTCAGGTAACCGAAGGCCTGCTTGTCCACCAACAGCTCGTCGCCGGCCTGCAGGCGGCTCAGCTCGCTGGTGAATTCGCCGTCCGGCACCACGATGGAGAAGAAATCGAGAAACTCGTCGTGCGGCGCCGAGACCATCGAATAGGCGCGCCAGACGATGCAGCCGCTGGGCTTGCGCACGCCGAGGCGGGCGAACTGCCCGGCGCCGAAGCGGAAGCCGGGGTCGCGGCTGGTACGCAAGGTGAACAGGTTGGGGGTCAGCGTCTGCACCTCGAGCAAGCGCTGGCGGGTGAACTTCTCTTCGCTGGCGGTCATACTTCGCTCCTTCCGAGCCTCTGCCGGGTTTCAGGCACCCCATGCGCGCTGCTGGCCCGGTCCCTGGTCTCTTGATACTCCTTTCCGACGCCGACAAACACCGCCAGTTCTCATGCCTATTCTCGACACCCCATATGCCAGCCTCGATCTGATCCGCCAGCCGGAGCAGGCCAACGAGCCGTTGCAGGCCTTCGACGCCGCCGACGAGTACCTGCTCGCCACGCTGCATGAACAGCGATTGCCGGCTGCCGCGCGGGTGCTGATCCTCAACGACAGCTTCGGCGCGCTGGCCTGCGCGCTCGCCGTGCATGTCGAGGTGATCAGCAGCGGCGACTCGCACCTGGCGCACCTGGCGTTGCAGAAGAACCTGGCGCGCAACGGCCTGGCCGCGGACAGCGTGGCCTTCGTCCCGGCCAGCGAAGTGGCGCAGGGGCCGTTCGACCATGTGCTGATCCGCATTCCCAAGACCCTGGCGCTGCTGGAGGAACAGCTGATCCGCCTGCACGGCCAGCTCGCCCCCGGGGCCCGGGTGATCGCCGCGGCGATGATCAAGCACCTGCCGCGCGCCGCTGGCGACCTGCTGGAGAAGTACGTCGGCCCGGTACAGGCCTCACTGGCGGTGAAGAAGGCGCGCCTGCTGTTCGCCACGCCAACGGAGCGGCCGGCGCCAGTCTCGCCCTACCCGACTCGCTATCGCCTGGACGCACCGCCGCTGGAACTGCTCAACCATGCCAACCTGTTCTGCCGCGAGGGCCTGGACATCGGCACCCGCGCCTTCCTGCCGCACCTGCCCCGTGCGCTCGGCGACCTGCGGGTGGCCGACCTCGGCTGTGGCAACGGCGTGCTCGGCATCGTCTATGCGCTGGGCAATCCGCAGGCGCGGCTGACCCTGGTGGACGAGAGCTACATGGCGGTGCAGTCGGCGCGGGAGAACTGGCAGGCGCTCCTCGGCGAGCGCCCGGCAGACATCCGCGCTGGCGACGGCCTGGCCGAACAGCCGCCGGCCTCGCTGGACCTGGTGCTGTGCAACCCGCCGTTCCACCAGCAGCAGGTGGTCGGCGACTTCCTCGCCTGGCGCATGTTCAGCCAGGCCAGGACGGCCCTGGCCAAGGGCGGCGAACTGTGGATCGTCGGCAACCGCCACCTCGGCTACCACCTCAAGCTCAAGCGCCTGTTCGGCAAGGTCGAGCAGGTCGCGGCGACACCCAAGTTCGTGATCCTGCGGGCGGTCAAGGCCTGAGCCTTTCTTCGCCGTGCAACCGGCTACACCAGCTTGTCCAGGGTGATCGGCAGATCCCGCACCCGCTTGCCGGTCGCGTTGTAGATCGCATTGGCCACCGCCGCCGCGACGCCGACGATGCCGATCTCGCCGACGCCCTTGGAGCCGAGGTCGTTGACCACCTCGTCGTGCTCCGCGACGAAGATCACCTCGATCTCGGGAATGTCCGCGTTCACCGGAAGGTGGTACTCGGCGAGGTTGTGGTTCATGTAGCGGCCCAGCCGGTGATCGATCAGCGTTTCTTCCTGCAGTGCCTGGCCGATGCCCCACACCACGCCGCCAACGATCTGGTTGCCGGCCGTCTTCGGGTTGACGATGCGTCCCGCCGCAATCGCGCTGACCACCCGGCTGACCTTGATCGTGCCGAGGTCCTCGTCGACCCGCACCTCGACGAACACCGCCGAATGGGTCGCGGTCGCCCACTGCTTGCGCTGCTCACCGGGCTCGACGTGCGCCTCGGCCGCCAGCGCGCCGCTGACCTTGACGATCTCGGCAAGATCGACCGCATGCCCAGTCCCCCTCAGGCGCATCCGCCCGCCGGCGAATGCCACCTCGCGCAGGCTGGCGCCGGTGAACGGCGAGGCCGGCGACTGCTGCGCGGCGTCCAGCAGCTTCTGCTGCAGCGCTGCGCAGGCCTGCTGGACCGCGCTGCCCACCGAGGAGACGGTGGCCGAACCACCCTCCAGCGGTGCCTGTGGCAGGCTGGAATCGCCCAGGCGGAACGCCACGACGGCCATCGGCAGGCCCATCGCCGCGGCGGCGATCTGCGTCATGGCGGTGTAGGTGCCGGTGCCGATGTCGGCGGTGGCGCTGGTTACCAGCAGCCGGCCCTCCGAATCGAGGCAGGCACGGGCGCTGGCCGGCATCTGTATCGCCTCCCAGACGCCGGTGGCCATGCCCATGCCGATCAGCTCGTGGCCGGCGCGCAGGCTGCGCGGCTGCTGCGGCCGGCGCGACCAGCCGAAACGCTCGGCACCCTGTTGGTAGCAGGCACGCAGCTCCTTGCTGGAATAGCGCTTGCCCTGGTTGCCGTTGATCTCGCTGTAGTTGCGCAGGCGCAGCTCCAGCGGGTCGATACCCACGGCATGGGCCAACTCGTCCATCGCGCACTCCAGCGCGTAGACGCCGATGGCCGCGCCCGGCGCACGCATGTCCAGCGGGGTATGCACGTCCAGCGGCGCCAGGCGGTAGCCCAGGCGCAGGTTGTCGCAGGCATAAAGCATCCCCGACCACTCCACTTCGTGTTCGGTGAAGTCCTCGAAGCGCGAGGTCTGGCCGATGGCCTGGTGTTCGATGGCCTGCAGCCGCCCTTCGCCATCGGCGGCCAGCTTCAGCTGCTGGATGCTGCGTGGGCGGTAGCCGAAGCTGAACATCTGCTGGCGGGTCAGCTCGACGCGCACCGCGGCCTTGAGCGCGAGCGCGGCCATCACCGCCAGCGGCAACTGGTACTGCGGGCGCAGGCCGGAGCCGAAGGCGCCGCCGACGAAGGGCGACAGCACGCGGACCCGGCCCTGCAGGCCGAACACCCGCTCCAGGTAGCGCTGGCAGTTCTGCACGCCCTGGGTCTTGTCGTGGACCAGCAACTCGCCGCCCGGCAGGTACTGGACGATGGAGGCGTGCGGCTCCATGGGGTTGTGATGCTCGACCGGCGTGCCGTATTCGACCTCGAGCCGGTGCGCCGCCACGGCGAACGCCGCCGCGAAGTCGCCGCGCGGCGGCGGCACCTCGGCCGGCGCCGGATGGGCCTGCTCGCGTACCGCCTGCAGGTCGGTCTGGTGCGGCTCGACCTCGTATTCGATCCGCACCAGGCTCGCCGCGTGCCGCGCCAGCGCCTGCGTCTCGGCGACCACCAGTGCCAGCGGCTGGCCGCTGTAGAGCACGCGGTCGTTGTACAGCGGGCGGAACGGCGAGCCTTCGGCGGCATCGGCGTCTTCGTAGGCTTCGTCGTAACCGGCCAGCGGCGGGCGGTTCAGGTGGCTCAGGACCAGCCGCACGCCAGGCAACGCCTCGGCAGCGACGCTGTCGATCAGGCGCACCCGGCCACGGGCGATGGCGCTGGAGACCACCGCGCCGTAGAGCAGCCCGGGCACCTCGAACTCGGCGGCATAGCGCGCCTGGCCCCGCACCTTGAGCGGACCGTCGACACGCTCCAGTGGCTGCCCCAAGGGCCAATCGACCTGGCTCATCGGATGCTCCCCTCGACGGCTTCGCTCAGCGCCCGCACGATCGCGCGGCGGGCCAGTTCGATCTTGAAGGCATTGTCGGCCAGCGGCTGCGCGCCTTCGAGCAAGCGATCGGCGGCGGCCGCGAAACAGTCCTGGCCGACGCGCTTGCCGTGCAGCAACGCCTCGGCGGCCTCGACCCGCCAGGCTTGTGCGCCACGCCACCGAGGGCGATGCGCGCCTGGCGGATCACTTCGCCGTCCAGCTCCAGCGCGGCGGCCACCGACACCAGCGCGAAAGCGTAGGAGGCACGGTCGCGCAGCTTGAGATAGGCATAGTGGCAAGCGAAGCCCTCGCCCGGCAGCTCCACCGCGACGATCAGCTCGCCCTCGGTGAGGTTGTTGTCTTGCTCGGGCCGCTCGCCGGGCAAGCGGTGGAAATCCGCCATGGCGATCCGCCGCCGGCCGTGCGGGCCCTTGACGTGCACCTGGGCCTCCAGCGCGGCGAGCGCCACGCACATGTCCGACGGGTGCACCGCCACGCAGGCCGTGCTGGCACCGAGAATCGCGTGGATACGGTTGCGCCCTTCGCGCGCCGCGCAGCCGGCCCCAGGCGTGCGCTTGTTGCACGGCGTGGCGGTGTCGTAGAAGTAGTGGCAACGGGTACGCTGCAGCAGGTTGCCGCCGGTGCTGGCCATGTTGCGCAGTTGCGGCGAGGCGCCGGCGAGGATCGCCTTGGCCAGCAACGGGTAGCGCTGTGCGACCTGCGGATGCCAGGCCAGCTCGGCATTGCTCACCAGCGCGCCGATCATCAAGCCATTGCCCGGGGTCTGCTCGATGTCGCGCAGCGGCAGGCCGTTGATGTCGATCAGCCGCCGCGGCCGCAGTACGTCTTCCTTCATCAGGTCGAGCAGGTTGGTGCCGCCGGCGATGTAGCGGCTGTCCGGCCCGGCGAGGGCAATGGCCTGGTCGATGCGCTCGGGGCGCTGGTAGCGGAACGGCGTCATCGGGCATCGTCCTCGCACTGTGCGCGGACCAACGGCAGCGCCTCCTCGATGGCGGCGAGGATGTTCGGATAGGCGCCGCAGCGGCAGAGGTTGCCGCTCATCTGCTCGCGGATTTCGTCGCGGCTGCCGGCGCGCCGCTCCATGGCGAGCCCGAGCGCCGAGCAGATCTGCCCGGGCGTGCAGTAGCCGCACTGGAAGGCATCGTGCCAGACGAAGGCGGCCTGCAGCGGATGCAGCTCGTCGTCCCGGGCCAGCCCCTCGATGGTGGTCAGCTCCGCGTCGTCGTGCATCACCGCCAGGGTCAGGCAGCTGTTGATCCGCCGGCCGTTCAACAGCACCGTGCAGGCGCCGCACTGGCCGTGATCGCAGCCCTTCTTGGTGCCGCTCAGGCCGAGCTGGTCGCGCAGCAGATCGAGCAGGGTGGTCCAGGGATGCACCTCGAGCCGGCGGCGTTCGCCATTCAGCACGAGGGTAAGGGAGCAGGTGCCGATGGCATCCGCCGCGGAAGAATTGTCGCTCATGGCAGCCTCACGGTTGGGCGTTGGGATGCGCTGTCCGTGCGTCTCTGGGTACGACTGGCACGATGTTGAAAACGTTCAGCCATGGTGAGGGATGGAAAGGGCCTGGAGCCTCGGGCAGACCTGCGGCCTGCATCGCCGCGGGGGCGCGCCTCCCACCGGTCCGGCGTGGGCTTGCTGTTC